>NZ_SOHO01000022.1:0-123827 GCF_004403225.1 Cryobacterium sp. Sr8
GTTCGAACGGGGCGGCGCCGATGAACGCGGACGCTTCCGCATCGATCAATTCTTGATACAGGGTTTCGGTCGCGACGCGGATGCGGTCGGTGACATCGGTGAGTTTGAGTTCCCCAAGCAGGTTGAGCAGGGCAGACTGGTCTAGAGCCATCGTGTGGTGTCCTTCGTGAGTTGCTTTAGTCGGTACTCACTGACCATCCCACGGTGGCTCTTTACGTTGACGGAGCAACGCTCAACAGCGGGAAACCACACCACTCACGGGGACGCAACCNAAACCACACCACTCACGGGGACGCAACCGAACCAAGAACAACTGAGAGTCGTCTCGGTCGGTTCACCGACCCGCAACTGGGGCGGAATTCCGCGGATTTCCGCGGTTCTCATGTACAGAGTCTACGCGCTGGCACGGAAGCGTACGGGCCGTTTCAGGTCACGTCGCGGTGCTTTCGGTCCGTTTCTGGTCACATTCCAGAGGCGTGGGATCAACGTAGCCCGCACTGAATCTTGTCGGCGATGCGGAGCCGTTCGGACGGTTCGGGCATCCGTGCGCGCCGCGGGCCTCGCCGCCTACCTGACGAGACGGCCGAGTTCGGACGACTCGTCGACGCGGCTGCCCAATCATCGGCACTTGTTCGTCGCGTTGGCCGCCGAGACTGAGGCGCGGATGCGGAGGGTTGGTGACTATCTTGCCCTCGTCGACGACGCTCCGCGTTCCCCGGGGCCTGGCAGTCGTCTCAGCGCTTGCGTACCGCCCATCGAACAAGCTTGATCGCTTCCTCGATTGCGAGGATTGACGACGCTACCGCAACGCAGATCAGCCACTGGGTAGCGGAAAGCGCCGTGGTGTCGAAGACGCTCTGCAGGAGGGGAAGCTGCACCACGAGGACCTGCAGAATGAGGACTGCCGCGAACGAGATCCACAGCCAACGGTTCGTGAAGAGGTGACTGGTGAACACCGTCTGCCGCTCGTCCCGGCTATTGAGTGCGTTGAAGAACTGGAAGAGCACGAAGGTGGTGAACGCCATGGTGGTCGCCACTGCGACGCCGTATGCCCCCTCGCCCATTGCGAGCACCGACAGCGTGCCGATCGCCATAATGGCACCAGCCCGCAGCATACCCATCAGCCGAGTCAGGTTGAGGATACGGTCGTCGGACCGACGCGGCTGCTCATCCATCAGGCCCGGCCGGGGCCGCTCGACGCCGAGGGCCATTGCCGGCGGGCCATCCATGATGATGTTGACCCACAGCACCTGGATGGCGGTCAGCGGCGCCGTCAGCCCGGCCACGGTCGCGCCGAGGAAGGAGAGGATGGCGCCGATGTTGGTCGACAGTTGGAAGCGGACGAACTTGACGACGTTGTCGTAGATTGACCGGCCCTCGCGGACCGAGGCGACGATGGTGGTGAAGTCGTCGTCGGTGAGGATCATGTCGCCGGCTTCCTTGGTCACCTCGGTACCCGTGATCCCCATGGCCACACCCATGTGCGCCGAGCGCAGCGCAGCCGCGTCGTTGACACCGTCTCCGGTCATCGCCGTCACGTGCCCGCGGGCGGTCAACGCCGTGACGATGGCAACCTTGTGCTCGGGAGCGACTCGGGCGAACACCCCGATGCTTTCCACTCGATCGGACAGCTCCTCCAAGGTCATCTGGTCCAGCTCGGTGCCGGTGACCACGTCGCCTCGGATGCCGAGTTCGTCGGCGATCGCGGAGGCGGTGTCTCGGTGGTCACCGGTGATCATCTTGACCGAAACCCCCGCCCGGTGAGCCAATGCGATGGCGTCTTTGACCTGCGGGCGGGGCGGGTCGGCGATGCCCACCAGGCCGAGCAGGGTCAGACCTGTCAGCCCACCTTCGAGGGCGTCAGCCCTTGCCCGGTCGCCCTCCGCGGGCAGGTCGTCCAGCAGCATCGTCGCGCCGGCCAGTACCCGGAGGCCCCCCGAGGCAAGGCGAGACACCTCGGCTGCCAGCCGGTCCCGGTCTGCGGCGTCGATGTCGCGGACTCCTTCGGGAGTGATCATCGCCGTGCTTCGCTCGAGGAGGATGTCGGGCGCACCCTTGATGTAGACGCGAACCCGGCCGTTCTCGCCGTATGCGGTGGCCATGAACTTCCGGGCGCTGTCGAAGGGGAGTTCGGCGACCCTCGCATGAGACGCTCGCAGCGTCGTGGCGTCGATTCCGACCTTCGCTGCCGCGACGACCAGCGCGCCCTCGGTGGGGTCACCGACGATGCCAGGCCGTCCCCCTGCCTCCAGGCTGGTAAGGGTTGCGTCACTGCACAAGACGAGGGGTTCCAGCAGTCGCTCGGCATTCTCAGCGGGTTCCCCGGTCGCCTCGTCGATGATCGCACCATGCGGTAGATATCCCTCACCGTCGATGCGCATTCGCCGGCCGTTCAGGACCAGTGCGCGGGCGGTCATCTGGTTCAGCGTCAGCGTGCCGGTCTTGTCGCTGCAGATGACCGTGGCCGAGCCCAGCGTCTCCACCGACGCGAGCCGCTTCACGATGGCGCCGCGCCGGGCCATCCGGGCGACGCCGAGGGCGAGGGTCAGCGCGAGAACGGCTGGCAGACCCTCAGGCACCGTGGCCACGACGAGAGCCACGGCGGAGAGCGCCAGGTCGCCCGGCGCCTCCCCGCGCATGAAGGCGATGATTACGTAGACAGTGATGGCGATGCCGCCGATCAGGGCGATGCGCTTGCCCAACGAGTCCAGCTGGATCTGGAGCGGAGTCTTGGGCTCCTCGCCGCTCGTGAGCAGTGCGGCGATCGCGCCGACCTCGGTCTGCATCCCCGTGGCGGTCACTATGAGTTCGGCCCGACCGCGGGTGAGCGTGGTGTTCATGTAGGCCATGCCGGTGCGGTCGGCCAGCGGCACCTTGTCCCCGGGTGCGGCGGCCACCGGAGCGGTGTCCTTGGCCACCGGCAGTGATTCACCGGTCAGCGCGGACTCGTTGACTTCCACTGACTCCGCCACAATGAATCGTCCGTCGGTTGGTACCCGGTCGCCGGCTTCGAGCAGCACCACGTCCCCCGGCACGAGCTCAGCCGCATCGACCACGCGCGCGGTCCCGTCACGCCGAACCCGCGCGGTGGGCACCAGCATGTCACGCAGCGCCTCGAGGCTGCGCTCAGCCCTGTTCTCCTGGACGAAGCCAATCGTGGCATTGATCAGCAGCACGACGAGGATGACGATGGTGTCCTTAAGGTCGCCGACCAAGCCGGCAAGGACCGCAGCACCGAGCAGGATGAGGATCAGCAGGCTGCGGAACTGGTCGAGGAAGCGCAGCCAACCCGGCCGCCGCGGCTGCTCTGCCAGTCGGTTCTCGCCGACAAGTCCCCGCCGACGGGTGACCTCGGTCTCGTCGAGCCCCTGCGCAGGATTGACGCCTAAGGACTCCGCCACGGCAGTCGCGGGCCGCAGGTGCGGATCTGGCGGTTGCGCGCTCTCTGGGCCGCTCGTGGGAAGGAAGGGAGGTGGCTGGGTCACGAGGCGCCTTTCATGACGGGGAGTCTCCGTCACAGATTCTCGCTGTAGCGGGGGCATCGGTAGGACGGTACGGACAACCAGCGGTCAGTGTCATTGGCAGGACCCGAGTCGGACCAACGGTGGCATGGCCGGTGTCGGAAGCGCGCTCTGGCCCGCGATGCCACGCGGCGCCCAGCGACGGGTCCGCGGGTGCACTCGAGGTGCAATGGTGGCGCACCAAAAAATCTAGAGCCAGCCATCGGATCAAATTAGACATGAAGCCTCCCTCCGCTGTGACGGCAAGCCGTGGCGTCCACCGCAACGCTTTCGAGGGCCGAGTCAGCCGCGGCCTCAGGCGTCCTCGCCCTGGGTGCGGGCGAGGACGCGGAGGAGTTCGCCGATCTCATGGTCCGCGATCGTGGGGTGACGGAACGGTTGGTGCCGGTCGATGGTGTACTCGTTGCGACGTCCGATCCGGTTTCGTCTGAGGTATCCCGCCGACTCGAGGTCGCTGAGGATCGTGAGTGTTGCCCGGGGGGTGATTCCGATGGAGGCGGCGATGTCCCTGACCCGCGTGTCGGGATCACGAGCAACCGCGACCAGCACGTGACCATGGTTGGACAGCAATGTCCACTTTGGACGCACGACGGTTCGCGGCCGAGAGGTGCCTTCTACCGGCGCGAGTGCGGAACGCTCCGGCGTCATTGGTACCGCTTCCCCGCGGCAGGTTCCGCATATGAGGTGCCGTGCCCGTCGGCGTCCAACCCGTGCTGGCGCGGCGGCAAGTACCTCGAGGAATCGACCAGCACTATTTCTCCGCCAAACCGAACGCGCGAGGGAAGGTGGGCCGGGGAAACCAGCACAGTCGCGGATGCCCGGCGCGCGGCGCGCACCAAGGCCGCGGCCGAACCGCCCGGCCACTTATGGTGCCAGACCACTTGCCATGTGAACGGCACACCGTGCGCCTCGAGAGTGGGGCGAGTACGCGCGACAATGGCCTGCGCCTGGTGGACCGCAGTCCGATGCTGCCGGGCAACGATCGCAGCGTCTGTCGTGAACGCGGGTCTGGGCATTGGGACCAACAGCAGCAGCTGTGCTCCTCGTTGGCCGGCGATGCGGGCAGCTGATCGCGTGACACGGACGGCTGCCGCTCCGTCGGTGATGACAGCTGCGATCAGGTCAGACGAGCCGTTGTTTTCGGTAGTCATGAGAACAAGTTCCTTCCGATCTCGATTAATCGGAGGTCTCTCCCGGCCTCTGCGGCCCGACCGCCGGACCCCGGAGGGGCCGAAATGACGACGGTGCGTGGATGGGGTACTCCCCTCGCTGAAACAAGTGAAGCACACTTCAGGTGATCAGGCTGAATATTCGTCTCTGAGGGGTCCAGGTGTGGTGCGGGTCAGAGCCGCTGCTCCACCCACGGATCGTGTCGTTCAGAGCCAGCGTTGGTGTGGATGAGAGCCACCTGAAAAGCTCCTTCCACCACGTGACGGCCACGTGGTGGAAGGAGTACCGGTAATGGTACGGAAGATCAAGGCGAAACTCGTCTTGCAGTTACGCAACCAAGGTTTGTCGGGCAGGGCTATTGCGTCCGCGCAGGGCATTGCCCGTAACAGCGTCCAGGCGGTGATCGATGCTGCCGATCAGCTCAATGTCGGCTGGGATGACGTCGCGGCGATGTCCGAGGGCGAGGTATATTCGGCGCTGTTCCCCGGCCGAGGGGTGCGGGAGAGCGTCTTTATGCAGCCGGACTGGCCCCGGGTGCACAGCGAGCTGGCGCGGGTCGGGGTGACGTTGAAGCTGCTGCACCAGGAGCATGTCGACGACTGCGGTCGGGCGGGCCAGGCGGTGATGAGTTATGACCGGTTCTGCAGGCTTTACGGCGAGTACGCCGCTGTCTCCGGTGCGTCGTCCCGGGTCGGCCACAAGGCCGGCCGCAGCATCGAGGTCGACTGGTCCGGGCCCACGATGCAGTTGCTCGATCCGACCACCGGCGAGATCTCGAAGGTGTATTTGTTCGTCGCGTGCCTGCCGTTCAGCCGGTTTGCGTTCGTGGAGGCGACGCTGGACATGCGGCAGGAGTCGTGGCTGCGCGCCCATACGGCGATGTTTGCCTTCTTCGGCGGCAGTGTCCCACGCCTGGTGCCCGACAACCTGAAGACCGGGGTGATCTCCCACCCGCGCGAGGGCGAGGGCGAGGTGATCCTCAACGATGCCTACCGCGAGATGGCGGCGCACTATTCGGCGGCCGTGCTGCCGGGCCGGGTCCGACACCCGAAGGACAAGGCGAGCGTCGAAAACACGGTGTCCCATGTTGCCACCTGGGTCATCGCTTCCCTGCGCCAGGAACAGTTCGTTTCCCTTCCGCAGTTGCGGGGCCGGATCCGGGAGCAGATCGATGCCTACAACCGGCAGCCCTTCCAGGAGCGGGAAGGGTCCCGGCTGAGCGTGTTCACTGCCGAGGAGAAGCCGGTGATGCAACCGCTGCCGGCGGTTCCGTTCGAGATCAGCACCTGGACATATAAGCGCAAGGTGAGCAAGAACGCTCATGTGGTCTGGGCGAAGAACTTCTATTCCGTGCCCTTCACCCATATCGGCGCCCATGTTGACCTTCGTCAGACGAACGAGGCGGACCTTCCCGAGGGGCGCAGCTGGCAGGCCTGGGACCGGGCCCGGATTGACGACTGGGCCTCCCGGACGGGACCTGCGACGGTGACGGTGGTCGGCAAGATCTTCGAATCCGCGGCCATCGAGGAGGCCGGCTACGACCCCGCCCTGGCAGTGTTGCGTCTGTCGCGCCGGTTCTCCCCAGCCCGGGTGGAGGCCGCCTGCGAGCTGGCGTTGCGCGGGCCGATCCGCTCTCCCCGTTACGCGCACCTGCGGCCGATCCTCGACACCGGGCAAGACAAGACCGGGCACGTCCCCGATGAACCCGAGGCCGACGGCGGCGGGTACGTCCGTGGCAGCGCCTACTACGCCGGCGGCACCCGATGAGCCGGCTGGACGGGGAGACCAAACGCAAGCTGCGCGAGATGAACGCCGGCGAGCTGTTGGAGGCGATCGACACCCAAGACGAAACGCTCAGCATCGGCCTGCCGTTCGAGGACCGGGTCCGGTTGGCCGTCGATGACGCCTATTCCACCTTCACGCACTCCAAAGTCGCGGGCCTGATCCGGCGGGCGGGGCTGCGTTACCCGAACGCCGACCTGCGCCGCATCGACCTGCTCGACGAGCGCAGCCTCAACCGGCAGCTGCTGGCGCAGCTCGGCACCTGCTCCTTCGTGACCCGGCAGCAGAACGTCGTCCTCCAAGGGTTCACCGGGTCGGGAAAGTCGTATCTGGGGTGCGCGATCGCCAAACGCGCCTGCGAACACCGCATCCGCGCCCACTACGTCCGCATGCCCGACCTCGAGGAAGCCTGGGTCGCCGCGCAAGACAGCCCCGGCGGGTCCGGCAAGTTCCTGCGCAAATACGCCGCCTTCACCCTGCTGGTCATTGACGAGTGGTTGCTGGATCGGCCCACGGAATCGATGCGCGGCATGCTGTTGGACTTGATGGAGCGCCGCTACGGCGAGACCTCGACAGTGTTCTGCACCCAGTACTCGCAGAAGGACTGGCACCAGCGGCTGGGCTCGGGAGTCCACGCGGACGCGATCATGGACCGGATCATCCACAACACGATCTGGGTCGAGACCGGCACCTACAACATGCGCGAGCACACCGCCCTCGCCAGCGCCTAACGACGGGCGGAGAGAGCCAGTGGCTCCCAGTAACACCACCACTGGCTCTCTCTCGCACGATCGCTGGCTCTGAACCGCACGATCGGGTGGCTCTCAAAGCATCAAATACTCAAGGCAACGTATCGCCCAGAGAGAAGCACGCGTGTGGGTCGCCACACCAAAAACCAGGGTTCCTTCAGGACGTGGATTCGATCGTGAAATGTTCCGCTGGGATCGAAATAATCGATCGAAAGTGAGCTGATGCGCGGTCGCGCTCGGAAGGGTGCGTCCGTACAAGCGCTTGCACGGCATGGTTCTGTGAAAGGTCAGTGGTCTTGCCCAGCTGACGGGATCGTCGGCGGTGAACATCAGGGGAGATCTTGCCAACCTTGGTAAACGAGCGCGTGATTCACCGTGCCCACGGTGGCGCCATGCTCGCCTCGTCCACAAAACACCTTGAGCCCCACCAGCAGGCGGCGACGAACGACGATAATTCGCCGATCATCGGACTTTGTCGTTCCTGCATCCGGCTACTACTTCGCCATCGTGCTCGAAGGCATCCGGTCGGCGGCGCGTGACGTGGGTGTGCGAATCGTCCTGGCTGTGTCCGGGTACTCGGGAGAGCGGGAACGACGACGAATCGCCGGGCTCGTCGAGCTCGGCGCGAGCGGGCTCATCGTCAGTCCGTCGCCGACCGTCAATCTCGAGAGCGAACGTTCACCGACCTGGCCGGCATGAGGAGCCCCAGAGTGGCGATGGCGCGAGAGGTCAACGACGGGCTCCGACGGCTGGATGTGGTCCGATCGGATCACGCAGCTGGTGCGCTGGAAGCGTTCACCAGTTTCGCCGAGCACTAGCATCGCGGCACTGCACTGAGCTCGCTTGTGCCGGGACCCGTCGCATGGCTGAGAACGCTGACGCGGAGCGTGGAGGGCGCAGAGGGACGTGTTTGCGGTGTGGAGGCTGTGGATCGAAAACGCCAAGCCCTCACGCGTTCGCCCGACGGGGATTCGATTGGGAACTCAGGGCATCGGAGGCTCCACGCGGTGTTCGGATCCAAGCGCCGCGAGGAGTTCGCCAATCTGGTGGTGGCGTTCCAGGGGATGCCGAAGCGGCAGCTCCGGGTAGAGCTGGTAGCGGTTGCGCCGCCCATCGCGTCGACGCGTGAGATAGCCGTCTGCGACGAGTTCTGCGATGATGCGCTGGCCGGCACGTTCGGTAATGCCCACGGCTTCGGCGATATCCCGCAGCCGCATACCGGGATCTTTGGCAACACACAGCAGAACATGCGCGTGATTAGTAAGAAAGGTCCAGTCGGCCACCTCCCAAGCATAGAAGACATACGATACGCAATACACGCCATTCTAAGCACGTGTCATTCGATTTGTCCTATGGAAGGATGGCGGCGACTTTTCGCCTCGGTGTTACTTGCTGTCGCCGTGATCAACGCGGCGATTAGCTACGCTCAGGAGTGCCGGGCGGAAAGTGCCTTGGACTGCATTCGCAAGATGCACTCTCTACACGCGCACTCTCGCCGCGAGGAGGTTTGGGTCGATGGGAACGCGGAAGCGGGGGTCCCTGTCGACGTCACACGATTGAAGTCCGGTGACAAGGTGTCCATCGACGTTTGCCTCACCGGGTCAATCAATTCGCGGGAAAAGGAAGCCGCACTCACCGGTTTGCCCGTTCCCGCCGAAAAGACGATCCATCCTGGTTCGCCAATGCCGAGGTCGGCAACCGGCACTCGCCTGGAGCTCCGCTGTCTCGACCCTGATACCCCAGTTCGCCTTCTCCTGCACCCCGCGCATGAACCCATGATTCCCACTCAGCCGCTCTCGGTTTGCACAAGTGAAGCGACCCTCGGCCTGTAAGTGGCGATGCTCCCGCTCGCCAATACAGGCGAAGATATCGAACGCGGCTGCGCACCAACAGTGGTGACGGTTCTTCACCGTCGCGGTGCAGGCCCGAGTTGTTCGCAGCAGCAAACCGCTGGCCAGCTCAGGGTGTTCGAATTGCGTGCGCAAGGGTGGCTGGTCAGTTCGGTATGCATGTCCGTATACAAGACATGCGTTCCGCAATACGCGCTACTGTTAGCGTACATTGCTTAGCGTATATCGGAAGGACTGTCCTTCTCTGTGGCGCTACGAGCAGAGTCGAACCAGAGAGCCACCGCGTGATCGATCCCATCATCCTTTTCTTTCTGCTCGGAGCCGTCGCCGGCCTGCTGCGTTCGGAATTGCGCCTGCCGGCGGCGATTTACGAGTTCGTCAGTATCGTGCTGCTGCTCGCCATCGGCCTCAAGGGTGGCGTCGAACTCGCCAGGCAGCCTTTCGCCGACCTTTTACCGCACATGGTGATTGTGGTGGCTATGGGCTTCTTCCTCGCTCTAGTCGCCTTCCCCGTTTTGCGCTATCTGGGCCGGTTCAAGCGCGCGGACGCGGCCTCCATCGCTGCCCACTACGGTTCGGTGAGCGTCGGAACGTACGCCGTGGCCGTCGCCTACCTCGGCAGTCGGCAGATCGCTTTCGAAGAACACATGCCGTTGCTTCTGGTCTTGCTGGAGGTTCCGGCCATTCTGGTGGGAATTGTCCTCGCGCGAGGCCTTTCGCGCGAGACGCGCTGGAGGTCGGTCGCCCATGAGGTGTTCCTGGGCAAGGGCATCGTTCTGCTCCTGGGTGGACTGCTCATCGGCTGGGCAGCGGGGCCGGATGGTTTGTCGTCGATCGAGCCGTTGTTCTTCGATCTCTTCAAGGGAATCCTCGCCCTTTTTCTGCTGGAGATGGGGTTGATCACGGCGAAACAGGTGGGGAGCCTGCGCCGGTATGGACCATTTCTGGTCGCCTTCGGAGTTGGGATGCCGCTCTTTTCGGCACTGGTGGGGACCGGGCTGGGGTGGGCTCTTGGCCTCTCCATCGGCGGAACGACCATCCTCGCGACGCTGGCGGCGAGTGCTTCCTATATCGCGGTGCCGGCGGCCATGCGCATTTCCGTGCCCGAGGCCAACCCCACCCTGTCGCTGGCCGCATCGCTGGGGATCACGTTCCCATTCAATGTCCTGCTCGGCATCCCGATCTACCACGCGCTCGCCGTGTGGGCACATACATTCGCGGAAGGATGAGACCCATGCACAGCCATACCCGCAAGCTATTGACCGTCATCACCGAAACAGCACTCGAGGGCACCCTCGTCCGGGATATCGACCGGTTGAACGCCCACGGCTACACCATCACCGACGCCCGCGGCAAAGGGAGCCGAGGCGTTCGCGACGCCGGCTGGGAGGCGAGCGGCAACATCCGCATCGAGGTGGTGTGCGACGCAGAGACGGCCGGAGCGATCACCGCCTATTTTCAGGAGCATTACTACGACGATTACGCCATGATCCTGTTCATGAGCGACATCGACGTGCTGCGATCGGAGAAATTCTAAGCCTCGATCCGCCGGTCGAATCGGACACGTGAACCTACGCCGGAGATGCAGGCGCGGTGTCGGGTCAGGTGCGAGGCCGCACGACAAGGACTGCGCAAGCCGCGTGCCGCACGCACTGCTCACTCACGGAGCCGAGCAGCATCCCCGCGAGGCCACCACGCCCGCGGGTTCCGACGACGAGCAGTCGGGCGTCTCGTGAGAGGTCGATGAGGCTAGTCGCGGGGCTGGCGTGAACGGCACAGTAGCTCACCGAAATCGCGGGATACTTCTTGACGGCGGCGCGCGCGTCCTGCACGAGTTCGTCGTGGACCGCCGCGGAGTACTGATCGAACGAAGAGACGTACCCGAACTCCCAATTTGACGGGCGTGGAGCCGTGGCGATGGACCAGGCCCGCACCACCACGACCGGCACGTGGAGCTGGTCGGCGAGTTCGAGGGCCGCGGTCAATGCGTCATCGGCACCGTCGGATCCATCGTGTCCGACCACAATGCTGTTGCGCGCTGCGGGTACCAGTTCGGTGTTGTCGATCGCGTCTTCAATGCTCATGGATGGTTCTCCTTCTTGGGGGTGACAGCGATGCCGGCTCTCAGGACGCTGGGGTGGTGGTGGGATGATCGGTTGTGAAGGCAGCGGCGTGGCACCGTGGCGGCGCGCCAGGCGGATCATCGCCGCAGACACTGGATCCAAAAGGGAAAAAGGCAGGTGTTTCTCGACTGGACAACAACGAAATCCCTTCCTGCGGCAGATCGGCGGAGCCGTGCCGGATACCTTCCAGTTGGACATGCTGGCTACGTGACGTGTGCGGAAACCAATCAACGTACGTATTTAGATTAGCGAATTGCGCTTCAGGTGTCTATCCTTGGAAGCGAACGCGGGATGTAATCTCGACCGACGACAGAAAGGTCACTGGTGCTCGAAGTCACCGCGCTCCGCTGGGCGCTCACCATCGGACTCATTCTGGGGCTGCTCGCTCTGGACCTGGGTCTGGCCGCCGCCCGGCCGCACGTTGTCAAGTTCCGCGAAGCGGCAATCTCATCGGTCCTCTACATCGCAGTGGCGATCGTGTTCGGTCTGGTATTCGCCGCCCAGGTGGGCTGGGACTTCGGCGCGGAATACTTCGCCGGCTACATCGTCGAGAAGAGCCTGTCGATCGACAACCTCTTCGTCTTCGTGATCATCATGTCGACCTTTGCCGTCCCGCAGAAGTACCAGCAGAAGGTTCTCATCTTCGGAATAGTACTGGCCCTGGTCCTGCGAGCGATCTTCATCGCGCTGGGTGCCGCGCTGCTGTCGCTGTTCTCCTTCATGTTCCTGATCTTCGGTCTCGTGCTGATCGTGACGGCCGTACAACTTTTCCGCCACCGCAACGTCGACCCCGACGTGCAAGACAACGTGCTGGTACGGGTGGCTCGCCGCGGCCTGACCGTCACCACGGACTATGACGGCGGGCGAATGTTCACGCGCAGCGCCGGCCGCCGGGCGGTGACGCCGCTTTTCATCGTGCTGCTGGCAATCGGGAGCACCGACCTGTTGTTCGCGCTCGACTCGATTCCGGCGATTTTCGGTATCACCGACGAACCGTACATCGTCTTCACCGCCAACGCCTTCGCCCTGCTCGGGCTGAGGGCGCTTTTCTTCCTCGTCAAAGGGCTTCTGGACCGGCTGGTCTACCTCTCCACCGGCCTGGCTCTCATCCTGGCCTTCATCGGCGTGAAACTCGTTCTCCACTGGGGGCATGGCCTGGACAACCGTGTGCCGGAGATCAGCACCAACCTCAGCCTTGTCGTCATCGCTGTCGTCCTGACCGTGACTACAATCGCCAGCCTGATCCGGGTCCGGCTCGACCCCACCGCACGCGCCCACGCCGGCTCGTTGACGGCGGAGGATCCGCCCGACTCCGGTCGGACAAGCTGACCGTCTGATCAGGCAATTGCCCTCGTTCACCATCGGGGGTGTCGCGACTAGCGCCGGTGTATTTTAGTCTCGATCCACCTTCCGCTCCAGCGCGTCGGCGCGCACGGCGTAGCCGCAGACGAGGCTCAGCACCGCGCGGGCACGACGTGCTTTCGAGATCGTTTCCTCCTCCAGGATCCGCTGCAGGATGCGGTCGCAGCGACCGACGGTCAGTCGGTCGAGCCTCACTCCCCCGCATCGCGGCACGATGATTACGCGCGCAGTCGTCTCGTACGATTCGTAGGTCGAGTACGTGAGGCTGCCGGTCTTCGCGCGGGTGAGGATTTGCGAGTGGAAGCGCGGGCTCGGTACCGGCCGCTCGGAAGGAGTCCGACGACGATGTTGCCCAGCTCACCGGCGGGGATCCGCGGCCTAGCCATGCCGGCGATCCTGGACCCAGGCGAGCACGCCTGGCGGCCGAGCTTCAGGTATGGCGGACCCGAGTGCGTCAGGCGCCATTCTTCCAGGGTGCGCTCGGGTAGTCGGAGCAGCTCGGCGAGTTCGTGCTGGGTGAGGAACGTCGGAGGGATCTGCGTCGTCGGGTCCATACCCAAGAGGTGGGCGAGCGATGCCGTGAGTAGCCCGACTGGTTCAGGCCGGGTCCGTATTAGCCCGGGCACCAGAACGCCGCGGTAGCCCCAAACGGGGGTTTTGGGTCGTTTCTGGTCATGGAGGCCGTTTCCGGCTTCGAGAGAAGGATGGACGATGGGTGATATCGCCGCGGGATTCTGCGCCTGTTATTGCTGGGGTACCTGGACTCGAACCAAGAACAACTGAACCAGAATCAGTCGTGTTGCCAATTACACCATACCCCAATGCCCGTTCCGAAGACCGGGCCGGGAGCTACTCTAGCCCATCCGGGCGGGCCCGGACAAACCCGCCGGTGAGTCGCGCGGGTCGCGCCGGCCTGGCCCTCAGCCGAAGCTGAACTCGTCGACGATCATGCACGTGCTGTCTCCCGAGCAGGTTGCCGTCACGGTGAGGGCGACCCCAAGGGCGTTGTCGGTGTGGATGCGGTACTCGTAGGCGGCGTCGGCCTTGAAGGCCCTCTCCGCGGCCGTCGGGAAGCCCGCGAGGTCGGCATCCGGGATGCCGTACCGGGCCGCGCGGCCCCGGAGGAGGTCGAGCGTGTTGCGGTAGCCGAGCACCCGGGTGGAATCCTCGACCCTCGCCGCGGCAAGGCGGCCGCCGGCGGTCGTGATCTCGGTCGAGGTGCCGTTGAAGCGCATGCCGCCGCCCGGCCCGAGCACGGTGAGGTACTCGTAGACGCCCTCTGTGGGCGGCACGACCGTCAGTCGGCCGGAACGAGACAGCCCGAGCGGTTCGGCCGGGATCGGCACGGTGGTCGCGTCGATGGAGACCCTGCGCGTGTCTGCGATGTAGCTGAGGCCGTCGTCAGTGAAGAGCGAGGTGCCCTTGGCCGTCACCGCTCCGGCGGGGGCGGCCGTCGGGGCCGTGCCGACATCCGTGACCCGCGTGTTCACCGCAATCGTGAACGCGGCTCCGATCGCGGCCAGCAGCACCGCGGCGGGAATCCAGGATCGGATCGCCTTGCGGCGGCGCAGCTGCTCATGAGTTGGGGGCACCCGCATACTCTATGGGTGCGCGGGCGCCCCGGTCGTCGAACCGAACGGTCAGTCGACCAGCGTGGAGGCCAGGCGCGCGAGGCGCGCGACCGACTCCGTCTTGCCCAGGATCTCCATCGACTCGAACAGAGGCGGCGACACGCGCCGGCCGGAGACGGCCACCCGCAACGGTCCGAAGGCGACGCGGGGCTTGAGGCCCAGCCCGTCGATCAGCGTCTCGGTGAGCGTCGTGTGCACGCGGTCGGTGTTCCAGTCCGTCTCGGGGATGTCCAGGAGGGCGGCACTGGACGCGGCCAGGATCTCGCGGGCGTTCGCCGGGAGCGATTTGAGGGCATCCGCCTGGTATTCGAGCACGTCACCGGCGGTGAAGAGGAAGCCGAGCATGCCGGGCGCTTCGCCCAGCAGCGCGATGCGCTCCTGCACGAGGGGCGCTGCCGCCGTGAGGATGGCCTGCTCCTCGGCGCTGAGCGGCTCGCTGATGTCGCCGGCAGCGACGAGGTACGGAACGACCCTCTTCGCGAAGTCGGCGGGATCGAGCAGGCGGATGTGGTCACCGTTGATCGACTCGGCCTTCTTGAGGTCGAACCGGGCCGGGTTCGGCAGCACGTCGGCGACGTCGAACGCGGCGATCATCTCGTCGATCGAGAAGATGTCGCGGTCGCTGGCGAGCGACCAGCCGAGCAGCGAGAGGTAGTTGACGAGCCCCTCTGGAATGAAGCCGCGGGCGCGGTGGTGGAACAGGTTGGACTCGGGATCGCGCTTGGAGAGCTTCTTGTTGCCCTCGCCCATCACGTAGGGCAGGTGCCCGAAGCGCGGGATGAAGGTGGTCAGCCCGATGTCGATGAGCGCGTGGTACAACGCGATCTGCCTGGGCGTGGATGAGAGCAGGTCCTCGCCGCGCAGCACGTGCGTGACGCCCATCAGCGCGTCGTCGACGGGGTTCACGAACGGGTAGAGCGGATGTCCGTTGGGCCGCACCAGCACGAAGTCGCTGAACGAACCGGCCGGGAAGGTGATCTCGCCGCGGACCAGGTCGTCGAAGGAGGTATCGCCGTCGGGCACCTTGAGGCGGAGCGCCGGCTTGCGGCCCTCTGCGCGGTAGGCGGCCTTCTGCTTCTCGGTCAGGTTGCGCTCGAAGTTGTCGTAGCCCGTCTTCGGGTCGCGGCCGAGCGATACGTTGCGCAGCTCGATCTCCTCGCCGGTGGCGAAGCTCTCGTAGAGGTGGCCGGAGACCTTGAGCTGCTCGATCACATCGCGGTAGATGTCGTAGCGCTGGGACTGGCGGTACGGCGCGTGCGGTCCGCCGACGTCGACGCCCTCGTCCGAGTCGAGTCGCAGCCAGCGCAACGCGTCGAGCAGCTGCAGGTAGCTTTCCTCGGTGTCGCGGGCCGGATCCGTGTCCTCGACCCGGAAGATGAACTTTCCGCCGGTGTGCCGGGCGTAGGCCCAGTTGAACAGGGCCGTGCGGATCAGCCCGACGTGCGGCGTTCCGGTGGGCGACGGGCAGAACCGAACACGGACATCGCTGCCGGTTGCGGTGGACACGGGGTATGGACTGGTCTCAGACATCACCTCCGATTCTACGCGTCGTTCGCCCCGGCGCCGGGGACCGCGGAATCGGGGGCCGACGGGTCGGGGGCCGCGAGCGCACCCAGCTGGCGCAGGGTCGCAGCGAGGGCCGGGACCAGGGTCGCCCCGGATGCGGTCACGGCGTGCACCGTGCGCTGGTCCCGGCCGGTCGTCGGCCGGATCACGATCCCGGCACGGACGCCGACGGATTCGACGGCGAGCATCGGCAGCATCGCGACGCCGATCCCCGCCTCTACCAGGCCCAGCACGGCCGCCACGTTGTCGGTCTCGCAGGCGATGCGGGGCGCGAAACCCTGGCGGGCGCAGAGCTCGAGGAGGTGGCCGCGGCACCGCGGGCATCCGCCGATCCAGTTCTCCTCGGCAAGGTCGCCGAGGTCGACGGCGTCGCGGCCGGCCAGCCGATGCGTCGTCGGCAGCACGAGCATCATCTCGTCGCGCCGCAGGGCGGTCACGGCCAGCCCCTCCGTGCCGGCGCGGTGCGGGTCGACCCGGTCGCCGGGGTAGCTGAAGGTGATGGCCAGGTCAGCCCAATGCTCGCGGACCGCGGCGACGGCCTCCGGCGGCTCCGCTTCCAGGTAGGTGATCCGGATGCCGGGGTGCCGCTCCGCCATGACGGCGAGCAGCCTGGGGACGAGAGCCGCGGACGCCGAGGGGAACGCGGCCAGTCGCACCCGGCCGGCGCGCAGGCCCTGCAGCTCGGCCAGTTCCCCGGCCGCCGCCTCCAGGGCGCTGGTGACGGCGACCGCGTGCCTGGCGAGCACGCTCCCGGCCTCGGTGAGTCGCACCGTGCGCCCGACGCGCTCGATCACGGCCATCCCGAGACGTTGTTCGAGTCGCTTGAGCTGCTGGCTGACGGCGGGCTGGCTGTAGCCGAGCGCGATCGCGGCGGCGGTGATCGAACCGTGCTCGGCCAGCGCGCGGACGACGCGCAGCGAGTGGGAGTCAAGATCGGACGGAGCGATGCGGGGCATCTGCGAAGGATAACGGATGCTTATGCTTTGCATCGATCACTGGTCATTGTTGAATGGATGCCGCCGGCACAGGATGGACGCATGAGCCGCGCACCATGCCCCACCGTCCCGCCCTCCGGCACCGCCATGCCCTCCGCCACCATCCCGCCCTCCGCGGGCATCGCAGCGTCCGGCCCGCGTGCCCGGCGCGGTGTCCGCGAGGCGCGCGGCCGGTTCAGCGGCGGGCGCGGCTACCTCGCCGCGTGCACGCTGGGCCTGCCGACCCGGGAGACCCTCGCTGCCATGCGGGCCGACGCCGAGGAGTGGGCGCTCGGCCGGGCCGACGCCGCGAGGTACGGCGCGGTGGTCGAGCGGGTTCGGTCGGGGTATGCGGGCTTGGTGAGCGTGCCCGTCGGCGCCGTCGCGATCGGCTCGCAGGCATCCGTCATGGCCGGACTTGTCGCGGCGAGCGTGCCGGACGGCGCCGAGGTGCTGTGCGTCGACGGCGACTTCAGCTCGATGGTGTTCCCGTTCCTCAGCCAGCGGCACCGCGGGGTGACCGTGCGCCATGTGCCCCTCGGCGAGCTGGCCGGGAGCATCACTGCGAACACGTGGCTCGTCGCCTGGTCGCTCGTGCAGTCGGCCACAGGAGCGATCGCCGACACGGAGGCCATCGTGGCGGCCGCGCACCGGTCAGGCACGTTCACCCTGTGCGATACGACGCAGGCGGCCGGCTGGATGCCCGTCGACGCGTCGCGGTTCGACGCGACGATCTGCCACAGCTATAAGTGGCTGTGCGCTCCGCGCGGGGCGGCCTTCCTCACCGTGAGCGCGCGGCTGGCCGAAGAGCTCAACCCCGCGCAGGCCGGCTGGTACGCCGGCGAGTCGCCCTGGGCATCCTGTTACGGCCCGGAGATGAACCTCGCGACCGACGCCCGCCGCTTCGACGTCTCCCCGGCGTGGCCGGCCTGGGTGGGCGCCGAACCCGCGATCGAGCTGTTCCGGAGCCTCGACCTGGCCGAGGTCCGCGCCCACGCCGTGGGGCTCGGCGACGCGCTCTGCGACGGCCTGGGGATCGACCGGCTCGGCCAGGCCATCGTGAGCTGGCCGGATGCCGACGGCCAGGGCCTCGGGCGCCTCACCGCCGCGGGGCTGGTCGCGTCCGGTCGCGCCGGCCGTGCCCGCGTGGCGTTTCACCTCTGGAACGACGAGGACGACGTCGCTGACGCGCTCGCAGCTCTCGGCCGCTGACCCGACCCCTGCCCACCTCGCCGAACTGTGAGTTTGGCACCTTCGCGGGCCCAACGAAGGTGCCAAACTCACGGTTCGGCGATGGGTGCTCCGGGTGATCGGGCCGGTCGCGTCGGTCGAGGTCCCGGTTTCGACAAGCTCGCCAACCGACTACGCCGTGCGGACGACCATCTTGCCGGTGTTCTCGCCGCGCATGAGGCCGAGGAACGCCTCGACCGTGTTCTCGATCCCGTCGACGACGGTCTCGTCGAAGACGACATCGCCGGTCGCGAGCCAGCCGGCCATGTCGGCGGAGAAGGCCGGGAAGTGCTGCACGTAGTTGCCGACAGTGAACCCCGTGAGGCTCAGCCCGCGGGTGATGATGTTCGCCATGTTGCGCGGCCCGGCGGGGGCATCCGTGCTGTTGTACAGGGAGATGGCGCCGCAGAGAGCGGCGCGGCCGCCGTCGTTGAACGCGCCGAGCGCGGCTTCGAGGTGGTCGCCGCCGACGTTGTCGAAGTAGACGTCGATGCCCTCGGGTGCCGCGGCGGCGAGCTGGTCGGCGAGTGAGCCGTCCTTGTAGTTGAAGGCGGCGTCGAATCCGTATTTGTCGGTCAGCAGCGCGATCTTCTCCACCGAGCCGGCGGAGCCGATCACGCGCCCGGCGCCCTTGAGCCTCGCGATCTGCCCGACCATGGTGCCGACGGCCCCGGCCGCACCGGACACGAACACCGTGTCGCCTTCCCTGAGGCCGGCGATCTCGAGCAGGCCGACGTACGCGGTGAGGGCGGTCATGCCGAGCACGCCGAGATAGGCGGAGAGTGGGACGCCTGGGATTTCGGGGACAACGCGGAACCCGGCGGCATCCTCCTGCACCAGGTCGCGCCAGCCGTGCTGGTGCACGACCACGTCGCCGACGGCGACGGCGTCAGAGGCGGATGCGATCACCCGGCCGACGGCCCCGCCGCTCATCGTCTCACCGAGCGCGTAGGGCGCCGCGTACGATTTTGCGTCGTTCATCCGTCCGCGCATGTACGGGTCGACCGAGACGAACTCGTTGGCCACGCGCACCTGGCCGGGAGCGAGGTCGGGCAGGTGCACCCGGGCGGTGCGGAAGTCGGCGGCGGTGGGCCAGCCGACCGGGCGGGCGACGAGCTGGGTCTGCGTGCTGACGGATGAGGCCATGGATGACTCCTTGGTGCTTTGTCGTGCTGTGAACGGTTTCGGAACGAACGGTCCACCCTATGCCCGCAACATCCTTTTCAGGTGCGTGCCGACCCCTCCTCCACAGGGGCCAGCCACTTTCGGTTCTTCACCTGATTTGAGCCGAAATTGTGGGGGTGATCGGCTCTTCCAGCCCGCAGGAATGTCGGTGGGCGCCCGGAGAATAGCTGCATGGACCCCCGCGACGCACTCAGCGCAGCAACCATCGACGACCTCGTCGATGCGGTTGTCGCGGCTGATCGGCAGCTCGCATCCGTGAGCGCACACCGCGCGGTACTCATCGACGAAGCCCGTCGGCGCAGCGAGGCACGTCGCTCAGACGCCCCGCGGGCTCCGGGCGCACGCTGGGACGCCGGCACCGTGGCGCGACGGGAGCTCGTGTCCGAGCTGGCCTGCGCACTCCGACTTCCCCAGCGCAGCATGGAGACTCTGCTCGCGGAGAGCGAAGTCCTCGTGCACGAGTTGCCGGCCACCATGTCGGCGCTTCGCGCGGGCGAGATCAGCTACCGGCACGCAAAGGCCATGATCGATCACGCGGGGTCGCTCCCGGCCGAATCACGGAAGGAGTTCGAGGAGGCCCTGCTGCCGCAGGCCAGGAGGCTCACCGTCGCCAAGTTCGACGGCACGGCGCGAAAGGCCAGGGAGCGCACTCATCCCGAGACGATCAGGACGAGGCACGAGAAATGCGCCGGCGACAGGGCTGTGCAGCTCGTGCCCGCCCGCGACGGAATGGCCTGGTTGAACGCATACCTGCCCACCGCCACCGCGCACTCCATCTACAACCGGATCAGCGATCTCGCGATCAGTCTCCAACGGCCCGACGAGACGCGCACCCTCACCCAGCTCAGGGCCGACGTGCTGTCAGAGCTGTTGATCGACGGTGTCGGTGCGCCCGGCACTCCGTCCGCCGGCCTCGGCCAGGGCGTCCGCGCTACGGTGCTGATCACCGTTCCGGTCATGACCCTCCTCGGCCACAGCGAGGAACCCGGCCACCTCGAAGGCTACGGACCGATCGATCCGGAAACCGCGAGGCGCCTGGCCGCGAAGGCGCCCAGCTTCATACGCATCCTCACCCACCCCGAGACCGGATGTGTGCTGTCGGTCGGCCGATCCCGCTACAAGGTGCCCAAAGACCTCCGCCGCTGGCTCAGGGTGCGCGACGAAACCTGCCGGTTCCCCGGCTGCAACCGCAGTGCCTCCCGCTGCGACATCGACCATGGCCTCGACTGGCAGTTCGGCGGGCGCACCGACTCCGACAACCTGCCCAATCTCTGCCCACCCGATCACGATCTGAAAAGCGAGACCGGCTGGAGCGTCAAACACGCCAGGGACGGCACCCTGAACTGGACCTCCCCCGGCGGCCGAACGTACAGCACCGACCCCGCGACCCCGATGGGGCCCGCCCCGCCCCCGCCGTTCTAGGCCTCGCCGGCTCCTGCACTCCCTCGCCGAACCGTGAGTTTGGCACCTTCCCGAGCACAACGAAGGTGCCAAACTCACGGTTCGGCGAGAGGAGGATGAGGGAGCGGGAGGGGCTACCGCGCGCGGCGCACCGGGTTCGACAGCGTGCCGATGCCGGGAATCTCCACCAGCACGGTGTCGCCGTCGGCGATCGCACGGGCCCGGCCGGACGCACCGGTCAGGATGACGTCGCCGGGCAGCATGGTGAAGACGCCCGAAACGAAGGAGACGAGTTCCGCGATCGAGTGGCGCATCAGTGCGATGTCGTCGCTCTGCACGTCCACGCCGTTGACCTGGCCACGGATGACCGCCGCCGCGGCGTCGAACTCGGTGTCAATGATCGGCCCGAGGGGGCAGAACGAGTCGAAGCCCTTCGCCCTGGCCGGCTGCCCGTCGCGCTCCTGCAACTCGTGCGCGGTGACGTCGATCCCCACCGTGTAGCCGAGGATCACGTCTGCGGCCTGCTCGACCGGCACATTCTTCGCGATCTTGCCGATGACGATCCCGAGCACGCCTTCGGCCCGCACGTCGTTCACTCCGGCCGGGAGCACGATCGGGTCGCCGGGTCCGACGACGGCGGTGTTCGGCTTGAGGAACAGCACCGGTTCGCCCGGCTCCCCGTCCGCCTTCTCGTGCGCAGTGAGGAACGCGGCATTGGCCACCCCGACGATCTTCGACCGCGGGATCACGGGAACGAGCAGGCGCACGTCGTGCAGCGCCACCCGCTCGCCCGTCGGGTCGTAGCCGGCGAACATCGGATCGCCCTTGAGCACGACGAGTTCGTCCTCATCGACGATGCCGAACGCGATGATCTCCCCGCGGCTGAACCGCGCGATCTTCATGCCCGGGATTCCGGGGCGTCGAGCCGGGTGAGCCAGCCGTGGCGGTCGGGACGACGGCCGTACTGGATGTCGGTGAGCTCCTGGCGGATCGCCATGGTGATCTCCCCGGCGGGCGCGTCGGCGTCGCCGATCTCCAGGTCCTTGCCCTTGAGCTGGGCGATCGGGGTCACGACGGCGGCGGTGCCGCAGGCGAAGACCTCGGCGATGGCGCCGGATGCCACGCCGTCGCGCCACTCGTCGAGGGTCACCTCGCGCTCTTCCACGGTCATCCCGCGGTCACGGGCGAGCTGCATGATGCTGTCGCGGGTGACGCCCTCGAGGATCGACCCGGTCAGTCGCGGCGTGACGAGCGTGTCGGTGCCGTGCACGAAGAACACGTTCATGCCGCCGAGTTCGTCGATGCGGGTGCCCGTCTCGCCGTCGAGGAAGAGCACCTGCGCGCATCCGTTCTCGTTCGCCTCCATCTGCGGAAGCAGCGACGCGGCGTAGTTGCCGCCGCACTTGGCGGCTCCGGTGCCGCCGCGCCCGGCGCGGGAGTAGTCGGCCGCCAGCCAGATCTTCACGGGGGCCACGCCGCCGTGGAAGTAGGCACCGGCCGGGCTGGCGATCACGTAGTAGCCCACCTTGTGCGCGGCGCGCACTCCGAGGAAGGTCTCGTTGGCGATCATGAACGGGCGCAGGTACAGGCTCGTCTCGGGAGCGGATGGCACCCAGTCGCCGTCGACGGCAACAATCTGCTTGATCGATTCGATGAAGTCGCGGGCGGGCAGCCCGGGCAGGGCGAGACGGCGTGCGGAGCGCTGCATCCGCTCGGCGTTCTTCTCCGGGCGGAAGGTCCAGATCGAGCCGTCGGCGTGCCGGTAGGCCTTGAGTCCCTCGAAGATCTCCTGCGCGTAGTGCAGCACGGATGACGCCGGGTCGAGCATCAGCGGGCCGTACGCGGTGACGCGGGCGTCGTGCCAGCCCTCGTCGAGGGTCCAGTCGATCGTCACCATGTGATCGGTGAAGTTCTTGCCGAAGCCGGGGTCGGCGAGGATGGCCTCGCGCTCGGCGGCCGAACGCGCGTGGGTCGACGGAGTGACGGTGAAGGTCAGCGGCGCTCGTTCGGTGGCAGCGGTCGCGGCAATTGTCTGGCTCACTGGAGTCCCTTTTCTGTCGGACGGGTCACGATGGTCTCGGTCAGGCGGGTCACGATCGCATCGCCCACATCGGCGGTGCTGCGGGGGGCCGAGTCAACGCCCCGGTCGGCGCGGTCGGCGATATCGGCGGTGACCGCCGCCTTCACCCGGGCGCCGGCCTCGGTCAGGCCGAGGTGGTCGAGCAGGAGCGCGACCGAGAGGATGGCTGCGGTGGGGTCGGCGAGTTGCTTGCCGGCGATGTCCGGAGCGGAACCGTGCACCGGCTCGAACATGCTGGGGAAGCGGCCGTCGGGGTTGATGTTCCCGGAGGCGGCAAGCCCGATGCCGCCGCTGATCGCCGCTGCCAGGTCGGTGAGGATGTCGCCGAACAGGTTGTCGGTGACGATCACGTCGAACCGGCTGGGCTGGGTGACCATGAAAATGGTCGCGGCGTCGACGTGCAGGTAGTCGACCGTGACATCCGGGTACTCGGTGGCCACGGCCAGCACGATCCGCTGCCACAGGCTCCCGGCGAAGACGAGCACGTTGGTCTTGTGCACGAGCGTCAGCCTGCGGGCGGGCCGCTCCTGCGCCACGGCGAACGCGTGGCGCACGACCCTTTCGACGCCGAAGGCCGTGTTGACCGACACCTCATTGGCCACCTCGTGCGAGGTGCCCTGGCGGATGGACCCGCCGTTGCCGACATACGGGCCCTCCGTTCCCTCGCGCACGACGACGAAGTCGACGGCACCGGGTGCCGCGAGCGGGCCGGGCACGCCGGGGAAGATCACGCTGGGGCGCAGGTTCACATAGTGGTCGAGCGAGAAGCGCAGCCCCAGCAGCAGACCACGCTCGATGTTCGCGT
Source organism: Cryobacterium sp. Sr8 (assembly GCF_004403225.1). Taxonomy (NCBI): domain Bacteria; kingdom Bacillati; phylum Actinomycetota; class Actinomycetes; order Micrococcales; family Microbacteriaceae; genus Cryobacterium; species Cryobacterium sp. Sr8. The sequence continues at coordinate 23,430 of NZ_SOHO01000022.1, forward strand.
CGGCGAGCCGCGGATCGCCCGGAACCCCGCCCACTGCGCCAAGAAGAATCGCGTCGTGCGAAGCGATTGCTGCCAGGTCCGCGTCGGTCAGCACGTCGCCGGTTTCGAGGAACCTGGCCGCCCCGAGCGAGAACTCGGTCTTCTCGAAGGTGACCTCCTCGCGGGCCGTCACGGCATCCAGAACCTTGACTGCTTCGGCGATGACCTCGGGGCCAATCCCGTCTCCGGGAATGACAGCAAGCTTGATTTGACGTGACATTCGGCTCCGTATGTCTGAAAGTAACCAGTAGATAAACCCTACTGCCGCGAATCGTGTGTCTAAGCTGGACCAACCCTGACAACCGAAAGAAAGCAGAACACCATGAGTATCGGACTGGGAATTTTCCTTTTCGTCGTTGGCGCCATCCTTGTCTTCGCCCTCAACGTCAGCGTTGATGTCATCAACCTCGACCTCGTCGGCTACATCCTGATGGGTGCCGGAGCGGTCATCACGATCCTGGGTCTCGTCCTGATGACCCGCAAGCGCAGCAGCGTCGTCACCACGCGCAGCGCCGTTGACCCCGCCAGCGGCGAGCAGGTCACCCGCCACGAGAACAAGGCCAACGACATCTAAGTCAACGACATGCACGTGCGCGGCATCTAACCGTTCGACCAACGGTTCACGCACGAGGGAGGCCCCGGGGATTGCTCCCCGGGGCCTCTTTCCTGTCACGGACACCGCTCACCGGGCGTTGCGCAGCGTCAACCGGGCCACGACGGCCGCCACCAGCACGAGAGCGACCCCGATCCAGGCGCTGGGCCCGATTCCGCTGCCGAAGGCCGCCCGCGCCGACTCCAGGAGCGCCGCCGCGGCATCCGGAGGAAGCCCGGCGGCCACCGACACCGCGCCGCCGAGCGTCTCCCCTGCCGCAGCCTGCTCGGGGCCGGTCAGCCCATCGGGAAGCACAACGGCGTTGCGGTAGGAAGCGGTGAGGATCGAGCCGAGGACTGCCGTGCCGAGCACCGCGCCCAGCTCGTACGCGGTCTCCCCGACGGCCGCGGCCGCGCCCATCTTCTCGGCCGGGGCGTTCGTCACGATGAGTTCGTTGGAGACCGTCTCCGCGGCTCCGATCCCGATGCCGAGGGCCACGAAGACCAGGGCCATGCCGACCGCATCGAGCGAGTCTCCGACCAGGGCGACGGCCGCGTAACCGCCGGCCGACACCAGCAGCGCGAGCGGGACAAGCACCGAGGGTCGCACCCGCCGGGCGATCGGCACGACGAGCAGGCCGGCGATCATCATGGTGACCAGGCCCGGCACGAGTACCACGCCCGCGTTCAGCGGCGACAGGCCCAGCACGAGCTGCAGGTACTGCGAGACGAAGAACAGCCCGCCGACGAGCGCGACAACGCTGAGCAGGTTGACGCCCACCGCCCCGCTGAACGCACCGCGGCGAAACAGCCGCAGGTCGAGCATGGGCTGGACGAGCCTGCGCTGCCGGCGCACGAAGAGGATGCCGAAACCGACTCCAAGCAGGATCGGCGCAAGCGTGGCGGCGCCCGGTCCGTGCTCCGCGACCACCTTGATGCCGAAGACGATGGGCAGCATCGTCACGAGCGAGAACAGGATGCTCGGCACATCGATTCGTCCGGGATTCGGATCCCGGGACTCGGGGACGAGGAACGGCGCGAGCGCGAGCAGCGGCAGGAGCAGTGGAACGGCCAGGAGGAAAACCGAGCCCCAGGCGAAGTGCTGCAACAGCACCCCGCCCACGACGGGGCCGAGGGCGCTTCCGGCGGCGAAACCACTCGCCCAGACCGCGATGGCCAGTCGCCGCTGGTCGCGGTCGACGAAGACGGAGCGCAGCAGCGACAGGGTCGGCGGCATGAGCATGGCGCCGAAGATTCCGAGCACGGCCCGCGCCACGATGAGCCACTCGATGGTCGGTGCCGCCGCCGCAACCACGGAGACCGCGCCGAAGCCGGCCGAGCCGATCAGCAGCAGCCGGCGCCGCCCGATCCGGTCACCGAGGCTGCCCATCGCGACGAGCAGCCCGGCCAGCATGAGCGGGTAGACGTCGATCATCCAGAGCAGTTGCGCGCCGGTGGGGCCGAGGTCCTCCGAGATCGCGGGCAGGGCGAGGTTGAGCACGGTGTTGTCGATCGACACCAGGAGCACCGGCAGCATGAGCACGGCCAGCGCCCACCACTGCCGGCGTCGGCGTGCGGCGACGTGCAGGGGCGAAGATGCGGTAATCGTAGGGCGTGACATGAACGGGCGGCTTTCTGGACTCGTGTTGCCTTTACTATACCGTCCAGACGGTATAGTCATCCAGTCGGCAGGCTTGGCGCTCGCCTGAGCGGCGTGCGATCCGGCGAGGCAGGCGCCTCGGTACGATGGCCGCATGGCCTTGTCCTCCCCCGCACCGTCCACCCCCGCCTCCTCCCTCGCCGCGGTCCCCACCCGGGACCGGATCCTGGACGCCTTGGTGGCCGTGCTGATCGACCAGGGTGAGCGCGCCGCGACGCTGGATGCCGTCGCCGCCGCCGCCGGGGTGTCCAAGGGCGGCCTGCTCTATCACTTCGCCTCGAAGGATGCCCTCGTGGACGGCTTGATCGCGCGCCTCCGCGCGCTCGTCGGGGTCGACATCGACAACATCCGCTCGGCCCCGGCCGGCGTGGTCGACTATCTCATTCGCACCTCGGTCAGCGAGGGCACGCCCCTGGACCGGGCGATCGTCGCGGTCGCCCGGCTGGCGCAGGGGTCACATCCGAGCGCGAACCAGGCGCTCGCGGACATCCGTCGCCAGTGGCTCGCCGTCGTCGAGGAAGCCGTGGGCGACCCCGGCACGGCGGAGGCGATCATGCTGATCAGCGACGGTCTGTACTACGAGTCGACGCTGGCACACCCGGGCGCGCCGGCGACATCCGGTCAGGACGCCGCCGCGCTCGACCGGCTTCTCGGAGTGATCGAACGGCTGACCGCCACTGGGACCTGACGGCAGCGCTCGTAGGGCGAGCGCCCGTCGCGCTAGTCGGTGAGGTCGATCTCCACCAGGATGTCGGCCTCAATCGCGTCGCGCACGCTGGCCAGGAGACTGGCCGGAACCGGTGAGTCCACGGTCAGGATACTGAGCGCCTTGCCTCCGGCAACGTGGCGGGCGATCTGCATGCCGGCGATGTTGATCTGGGCATCGCCGAACTCGCGGCCGTAGACGGCCACGATGCCCGGGCGGTCCGTGTAGAGCATGACGATGAGGTTCTTCGCGAACGGGACCTCGACCTCGTAGCCGTTGACCTCGACGATCTTCTCCGCCTGCTTGGTGCCGGTCAGCGTGCCGGAGACGGAGACCTGCGAGCCGTCGGCGAGGGCGCCGCGCAGCGTGATCACGTTGCGGTATTCGGGCGACTCGGCCTCGGTGATCAGGCGCACGCTGACGCCGCGCTGCTCGGCGAGGAGCGGCGCGTTCACGTAGGACACGGTCTCGCTCACGACATTGGTGAAGATGCCCTTGAGCGCGGCCAGGCGGAGCACACTGACGTCGTAGTCGACAAGCTCGCCGCGCACCTCGACGTCGACACTCGTGAGCGGGCTGTGCTGCGCGAGCCCGGAGAACACCTGGCCGAGCTTCTCCACCAGCGGGATGCCGGGGCGAACATACGGGTCGATGACGCCGCCGGCGACGTTGACCGCGTCGGGCACGAGCTCGCCGGACAACGCCAGGCGCACCGACCTCGCGACGGAGACCCCGGCCTTCTCCTGGGCCTCGTCGGTCGACGCGCCGAGGTGGGGCGTGGTGATGATGTTGTCCAGGCCGAGCAGCGGAGATCCGGTCGGCGGCTCGCTGACGAACACGTCGAGGCCCGCGCCGGCGATCGTGCCGGTGGTCAGCGCCGTGAACAGGTCGTCCTCGTCGATCAGCCCGCCGCGGGCGACGTTGACGACGAACGCGGTCGGCTTCATCAGCTTGAACTGCGCCTCGCCGATCATGCCGGTGGTCTCCGGCGTCTTCGGCATGTGGATCGTGATGAAGTCGGACTGCGCGAGCAGTTCGTCCAGGCTGACCGGCACGACCCCGAGCTGCTGCGCCCGGGCCGACGTGATGTAGGGGTCATAGGCGATGACGTTGGTGCCGAACGCCTGCATACGGGCCGCGATGAGCGCGCCGATGCGGCCCAGCCCGATGATGCCGATGGTCTTTTCATACAGCTCGACACCGGTGTACTTGGAACGCTTCCACTGCCCCTCGGCCAGGGCGCCGTGCGCGGCCGGGATGTGGCGGGCCAGGCTGATGATGTGGCCGACGGTGAGTTCGGCGGCCGAGATGATGTTCGAGGTGGGCGCGTTGACGACCATGACGCCGGCGGTGGTGGCCGCCTTGATGTCGACGTTGTCGAGGCCGACGCCGGCGCGGGCGATGACCTTCAGCAGCGGCGCGGCCGCAATCGCCTCGGCATCCACCTTCGTCGCCGACCGCACGAGGATGGCGTGCGCCGTCGCAAGCTCGGCGATCAGCGCGACACGGTCCGTGCCGTCGACCTGGCGCACGTCGAAATCGGGGCCGAGGGCGTCGACGGTAGCGGGCGAGAGTTCTTCGGCGATCAGGACGACAGGCTTCGACACGAAAAGGGATCCTTCGTTTGCGACAGGCAAGGGATGTGCGCCGCGACCGTGGGGCGCCAGATACCAAATCAGCCTACTGGCTGCACAATGGACCGATGAGCAGCGTTACGTTTCCCGGCATCCAGTTGGCCCTCCGCCTGGTGCTGGCCCTCCTCTTCGTGGTGGCGGGAACCGCGCATTTTTTGCCCGGCGTGCAGCGCACAATGGCGGCGATGGTGCCGCCTCGCCTGCGCTGGAGCGGATTCGCCAACCCGCGCAACCTCGTCATCTTCACCGGGCTCTGCGAACTGGCCGGAGGAATCGGACTGCTCTACCCGCCGACGATTGTGACGTCCGGCGTCTGCCTGGTGGTGTTCCTCGCCCTCGTCTTCCCGGCGAACGCGTATGCCGCCCGGCACCCGGAGCGTTTCGGGCGGGTCGCCATCCCCCTCGTGCCGCGCCTCATCGGCCAGCTCGCCCTGATGGCCCTCATCGCTCTCGCGATCGCCTAAAACCCCCGCGAAACCGCAGTTGTGCGCGCTAAAACGCCCGAATAACGCGCACAACTGCGGTTTCGCGGGGAGAGGACGGGGTTAGAGGAGGAGGGCGCCGAGGCCGAAGGTGAAGATGTCGAGGGTGAGCGCGGCGACCAGGCAGAGCCCGACGAGGAAGAGCACGGCCCGGGCCACGGCCGTGCGGCCTCGGCCGAGCCGGAATGCCAGCGCATAGACGACCACGGGCAGCAGAACACCGCCGATGAGCACGGCCCACGCGCCGCCGTTCAGTTGCGTGTCGAGGCCCTGCGCGGCGAGGTTGAGGCCGACCAGATTGGTGACGGCCTCCCAGACGTCCCAGGCGAAGAAGAGCCCGAAGAAGATGGCGATGGTGAGGGTCACCCACTGCGGTGTGGGTCGCCCGGTGCGGGCGGCCTCGACCTTCGCCTCGGATGCGTCGCTCATGAGATACCTCCGGTGCCGAGAATGAATGGGAGCGGCGCGAGCAGCACCGCGCCGGCGAGGAGCCAGCTGATGCGCGCGTTGCCGTGCCCGGAGGTGAGCCAGTAGGTCGCACCGAACCAGGCGGCGGGCGCCGCCACGGCGAGCCCAAGCCCCAGCGAAAACATGAACCTGGCCACCGGCTCGATCAGCGAGTTCTCGATCCGGCCGACGCCGAGGAACCAGCCGATCGTGTACAGCAGGTAGATCCCGGCGAAAACGCCCAGGGCGATAAGCGCGGCCGAACTCGCCGGGGCCGCTGCCTCGCGTGCCGCCTGCGCCTCCAACGCGGTCGTCGGCCCGGCGACGGACCACCCGTCCTGGATGTCGGCCGGCGGCTCGGCCTCGGGCGCCGGCTCGGCTACCGGCGCGGTTTCGGGCTCGGCCTTTGCCCCCGTCCCGGCATCCGGCCCGGCCTCGGGCGCGTGTTGCCCCCGGGCCGGTCCGGACGCGAGGGTCGGATCGTCGTCGCCGGCCCAGCCGAGGGCATCGTCATCCCGATGAGAAGTCATATCCCTAGGTTAGCGAGCGCGCGGGAGATTACCGGCTGATCACGACCTTGAGCGCCTTCGTTTCCGCCGCGCGGGAGAACGTGTCGTAGGCCTCGAGGAACTGGTCGAAGCTGAAATGGTGCGTCGCGAGCTTCTCGGCCGGGATCTTCTTCTGCGCCACCAGCTTCAGCAGCATGGGCGTCGTGTTGGCGTTGACCAGGCCCATGCTGATGTTGATGTTCTGGATCCACAGGTTCTCGAGGTGCAGCTCGACCGACTTGCCGTGCACGCCGACGTTGGCCACGTTTCCGCCAGGGCGCACGATGTCGGTGGCCATGGTGAAGGTCTGCGGGATGCCGACGGCCTCGATGGCGACATCGACCCCGGCACCGTCGGTCAGGGCGAAGACCTGTTCCTTCCAGTCGGCCGCATTGGAGAGCACCGTGTCCGTCGCCCCGAACCCCTTCGCCTGCTCGAGGCGGTTCGGATCCAGGTCGAGCGCGATGATGGTCGCGGCGCCGTAGAGTCCGGCCGTGGCGATCGCGGCCAGGCCGACCGGACCGGCCCCGATCACGGCCACCACATCGCCGGGCTTGACCCGGCCGTACTGCACGCCGATCTCGAACCCGGTCGGCAGGATGTCCGAGAGCATGACCGCCTGGTCGTCGCTGACACCCGCCGGCATCTTGTGCAGGGAGTTCTCCGCATACGGCACACGCACGAATTCGGCCTGGGTGCCGTCGATCAGGTGCCCGAAGACCCAGCCGATGCCCGACTGGCCTTCGTCGCCGAGGCAGTGCGAATACAGCTCCGACTTGCAGTTGACACAGTGCCCGCAGGACTTGATGCAGGAAATAATGACTCGGTCGCCCACCGCGAGGCTGCTCACCGATGAGCCCACGGCCGTGATCGTTCCGACGCCTTCATGGCCGAGGATCCGGCCGACCTGCACTGCCGGCACATCGCCCTTGAGGATGTGCAGGTCCGTGCCGCAGATCGTGGTCGTATCGACCCGCACGATGGCGTCGGTGGCGTGCACGATCTCCGGGTCCGGAACGTCCTGCCAGGTCTTCTTGCCCGGACCGCCATAAACCAGTGCCTTCACAGTGACTCCCTCAGTGGATTTCTTTAAGTGGACTTCGTTCAGTGGATTTCGCTCCGGGCATCCGCCCGCCTGTGCCCACCGTACTCCCGGCGGCCGACGCGGGGCTACGATCCCTGCATGGCGGATCAGACCACGAATCCCTTCGCCCTCCCCGGTGCCGAGGCGCCGCGGGCAGGTCTGCGTGACGTGAACGGATGCCGGCTCCACACGGAGGTGCGCGGCAGCGGCCCGACGATCCTGATCATCGGCGCGGCGAGTGATGACGCGGAGATGTTCCGCCCCATCGCCGAACGGCTGACCGGGTTCACCGTTGTCACCTATGACCCGCGCGGCACCCTGCGGAGCAGCCGCGACGGCTGGCCCTGCGACTCCACGCGGCATGCGGAGGACGCCGCGGAGCTGCTCCGCACCCTCGGACTCGGCGCCGAAACACGCGCGGACGTCTTCGGCTCCAGCGCCGGCGGCATCGTTGCCCTGCAGCTGGCCCTGCGACACCCCGAGCTGGTGCGACGCGTCACCGTGTTCGAGCCGGGCTACTTCCAGCTGACGGCATCCGGCCGCGCCCTGGCCTCCCGCGTAGGCGCGCAGGTGGACCGGCACCTCGCCGCGCATCCCGGCGACTGGGCCGGGGCGATGGCGCTGGTGTCCGGCGTCGCGCGGGTCGAACGGCCCGACGACAAGCAGCCCGGCGTCACGCAGCCCGGCGCCCGGCCGTCCGGGCTGCTCGCCGCCCCGGCGGGCCTGGAATGGTACGCGGCACGCGGCGAAGCGCTGGCCGAGAACCTGATCAGGGGCGACCTCCCGGTCACCAGCGAGTCCGTCGACCTGCGGGCCCTGGCGACATCGGCCGCCGACATCCGCTTCGCGCTCGGAAGCGCGTCGCATCCCGTGTTCGGCGAGATCGCCCGCGAACTGACCCGGGTGCGGCGGCGCCCGGGTTCGGCCGATCCCGAGGAACCCGACGTCATCGACGGCGTCGGCCACGTAGTCTGTTTCGCTCCGGAGCCGGTCGCCGAGTACATCCGGCGGCGATGCGCCTAGATCAGCGGGATGTTGTGGTTGAGCCGGAAGATGTTCTCCGGGTCGAACTCGCGTTTCAGGGCCGCGAGGCGCTGCAGTTTCTCCGGACCGTAGACCGAGAGCGCCTGGGCCACGGGATCCCGCCCGCGCTCCTCGCCGAGGAAGTTCACGTACTGCCCGCCCGTCGAGTACGGCTCCATGTCGGCGGCCATCCCACGCACGAAGGCGGTGTGCGGCGCGTCGTCCGCGGCATCCGGCCAGTAGCCGTAGACATTGAGCCAGAACCGCGCGGAGCGGTTAGGGAAGGGCGTGGCGTCTTCGGGGACGCGGCCGTAAGCCCCGCCCAGGTGGTGGATGTCGAAGCCCGTCCCCCGCCAGGTCTGTTCGGTTCCCCGACGCACGAGCGTCCCGATCACGTCGTCATCCAACCGGTCGAACGAGGTGTTCTTCCAGTACCCCCGGACGCCCTTCGGGAACATCTCGTCCGCGGCCGACTGCCACTCGACCCAGCGGGCCGGCGGGGCGACTGCCGTGTCGGGCGGGGCCGTCGCCCGCAGCCGGTCGACGATCCGCTCGCCCTCCTCTGCATCCGGTGATGCCCAGACGAACCCCAGCAACATGAGCGGGTCACCGCCGAGTTCCCAGGTCTCCGGCGGAACAAAGAACGAGACGATCGAAGTCATCTCATCGGGCAGGTCGCGCGTCCAGGTGTCGTAGACCCGGAGAGCGTCGGCCCAGCCGTCCCGGCGGTAGACGAGGTTGCCGGAGAACACCTTCGAGGGCAGCGGATGCGCGCGAAAGGTGAATGAGGACACCACGCCGAAATTGCCTCCGCCGCCCCGGAGTCCCCAGAACAGCTCCGGGTTCTCCCCGGCGCTCGCTCGCAGGACCTCGCCCGACGCCGTGACCAGCTCGGCCGAGAGGAGGTTATCGATCGTCAGGCCGTGGGCCCGGGTCAGCCAGCCGACTCCACCGCCCAGCGTCAGGCCGGCCACGCCGGTTCCCGAGACCACCCCGACCGGCACGGCGAGGTTGTGCGGCCCGGTCGCCCGGTCGATGTCACCGAGCGTCGCCCCGGCCTGGGCCCGCACGGTGCCTCGTTCCTCGTCGACCTGCACGGCCTTCAGCCCGCCCAGGTCGAGCACGATGCCGCCCTCGACGGTTCCGTTGCCGGCGACGTTGTGTCCGCCTCCCCGCACCGCGAGGGGCAACGCATGCGCCCTCGCGTACCGCACGGTCGGAGCAATGTCGGCCGGGGAGGCCGCCCGAACCACCGCCGCGGGCCGTCGATCGATCATCCCGTTCCAGACGCGCCTGGCCTCGTCGTACCCGGGGTCTTCGGCCAGCAGCACGCTTCCGGTGACCTGTCCCCGCAGGCCGTCGACAGCAGCCGAGGCCATGGTCTTCGGATCACCCATGTGTCTCACCTACAGATTTGCCGATACTGATGTGCCGATATCGATTTGCCGATACTTGCGTGTGTGTGCGGCTGGCCGCGCCGGCTGGTGAGCGCGGCCCGGATCATCCGCTTCGTCCATTATCGGCAGGGTGAAACACACTCGCAAGGACCACGTCCCGGACGGTCAGGCCCCGAAAGCGTCGATCCGCGCCGTCCCGTCGTAGCCGCCTTTCGGCGCGGGCAGCCCGAACAGCGCCCCCACCGTGGGCGCCACATCAATCGTGCGGGCGGGCTGGGAAGACGACCCTGCGAGAACCCGAGGGCTGCCCCCGGCGATGAAGAAGGGGATCGGTTCTGTGGCCGGATGCCCGTGGTTGCCCGGAATCGGGTTGGACGCGACCCAGGGATCGGAGAAGCGCCAGCCCGCCCGGCAGAACGCGACCAGGTCGCCCGCCTCCGGGCCGAGGCGCAGGTCGGCGGGGTTCGCAATCGACAGCACTCCCGGGTGCGCGGCCACGAGACCGCGAATCTCGGCCACCCCGGCATCCCGAGCACCAGCGGGCCCCGTCCAATACAGCAGGTCGGCCCCACCGTTCTGGGCGATGGCGACTCGATCGCGCAGGTCGGGGCGTCCGGCGAGGATCTGATCCACGGAGATGACGTTCGACGGGATGGACCAATCCATGGAATGGTCCGCGAGCACGATGAGCACGCTGCTCTCCCAGGTGCCCGCCGCGACGAGATGATCCACGAATCGCCCGACCTGGTTGTCCGTGTCGCGCAGCGCCGTGGTCCGGGCGGCCTGCAGGGTCGTGCCGGAGACATCCGAATGCCCCACTCGGTCGACATCGCCGAGGTTCGTGAACACGAAATCGGGGTCCACCCCGTCGACCATGGCGATCAGCGCGTCCATCGTGAAGTTGTCGGGCGCGTGCCCCGTCACCGGGAGAAGCGGGGAGGGCTCCCAGCGGTAGGTGGCGCGCTCGCCGAAGATACCGAAGAGGTAGCGTTTGCTGAGCACCGATCCCGTCGAGAAGCCCTCATCCCTGAGCCGGTCGAGCAACGTCGGAAAGCGAAGGTCGGCGGGCCGGTCCAAATCGCGCACGACGGACTCTGCGCGGTCGTAGATCGAGTTGGCCGGAACCCCGGAGCGAATCGGTCGGACCCCGGTCATCATCATCACGTGGTTGGGGATGGTCTCCATGACGGGCAGGGAACGGGCGGCGGGGAAGTCGGTCCCGGCGGTGCGCAGCGCCGCCAGGCGGGGGGTGAGGGCCGAGGTGATCTCATCGGGGCGGCAACCGTCGACGACCAGCACGTACACCCGCGTTCGCGACGCCGGCGCCGTCACGCGGGTCGGCAGCGCGGATGCCTGGCCGGCGGTCCCCGCGGCGATGGAGAGGATGACGGAGGCCCCGCCTGCCGCGGCCAGTCTGAGGAACCGGCGGCGATCGGAGTCCGGGAATCCGGACGGCGCGGCGTTCACAGGACGCGGCTCACGGCCTGGGTGCCGGCGGCAACCTGCCACGACGCGGACAGGGTGCTGGTCGCCGCCCTGCTCGTGCGGTCAGAAAGCACGTACCAGTCCATCCGCAGGGCGCCGGGCGTCACCTCCAGAACCGAGAATCCGTGCGAGTCGAAGTCCAGGTACTTGACGTGCGGGTTCGCGGCCTTGAAGGCTTCCTCGACGGCGACGGATGCCGTGCGCGGATGGGTCCCGAGGATGTCGTCCAGGTTGTCGCTGGTCACTGACGTGCAGACGAGTTCCGCGGCCACGGACGCGCCATTCGACGGGTAGGTCAGCGGGTCCGCCGGCACGTCGCAGGCCCAGCTGGAGTGGATGTCCCCGGTGAGGAAGACGGCATCCGTGATGGCGTTGTCGCGCAGGTGGCTGATCACCCGGCTGCGGTCCGCCGTGTAGCCGTCCCACTGGTCCACGTTGTACGGGACGCCGTCGATCGTGGTCGACCCGAGCAGCTGCGAAACGGCGCCGACTTCCTGCGCGCTCAGCGTTGACGGGAAGCGGACGGGGGCGATCATGACGGGGTTGCCGATGAGTTTCCATTGCGTCTCGGCCCCGGAGAAACCGTCCAGCAGCCAGTCCATCTGCGCCGCACCGGTCAGGGTGCGTGCCGGGTCGCCAATCGCGGGATCGACCATGTTCGACGCCTGCTGGCTGCGGTAACTGCGCAGGTCCAGCATGGAAATGCTGGCCAGAGCGCCGTAACTGAAGCGGCGGTAGAGGTGGCCGCCCGGCTCGTATCGCACCGGCATCCACTCGGCGTAGGCCTGCTGGGATGCCGCCTGGCGCGACGCCCAGGACCCCTCCACGCCTTCCGTGTGGTTCTCGGCTCCCCCGGACCAGGCGTCGTTGGCGGATTCGTGATCGTCCCAGGTTACGACGAACGGAACGGCCGCATGCAACGCCTGCAGCTCGAGGTCGGTCTTGTACTGCGCGTGACGGCGCCGGTAGTGGGACAGCGTGGTCATTTCGACCGCCGGGTCGTGCGGCCGGACCACGACATCCCGGGCCTGGTACTCGCCGGGGCCGTACTCGTAGAGGTAATCACCCAGGTGCAGCACCACGTCCAGGTCGCCCCGGTCCGCGAGGTGGCGGTACGCGCTGAAGTAGCCGGCCTGCCAGTTGGCGCAGGACACGACCCCCATCCGCAGGCGTTGCACGGCCGATCCGGCCGCGGGCGCCGTGCGTGTGCGACCGGTTGCCGACGTCACTCCGGCCACGATGAATCGGTACCAGTAGGTCGTGCCCGGTCGCAGCCCGCGGGCCGCCACCTTGACGGTGTGGTCCCGTGCGGCGCCCGTAGTGACGGAACCGCGCGCCGCGACCCGGTGGAAACCGGAGTCCTCTGCCACCTCCCACTTCACGGCCACGTCCGCGCCGACCCCCGATCCCGGCACGGCGTCCGCGGAGGGGGTCACCCGCGTCCAGAGCAGGATTCCGTCGGGCAGCGGGTCGCCGGAGGCTACGCCGTGCAGGAAACCGGGCACGACGGCAGCGGCCGCCTGGGCCGGCAGCGCGCGCTCTGTCGTCGCGGCGGCACCGGCAAAAGCCATGACGCCTGCGGAGCGGAGAAGATCTCGTCGATTGAAAGGACTCATGCCCCCAGTCTGGGGGGGCCTTTTCGCGCGCCCGTGCGTTCGAGGGGTCGTTCACCCGCTGTTCTCCCAGGATTCTTCCGCCGTCCACGCCCCCGCGCAGGGATTCTTTGGGTGTACCGTGCGACGAGAGACCCCTGTTTCTGAACGGATGAGCGGAGCAAACGGATGCAACGAGTTCTCTGGCTGGGCGACGCGTCGCTGGCCGATTTGGGCGCCCTGGGCGGCAAGAACGCATCGCTCGGGGAGATGATCTCGCATCTGTCCTCCCTCGGGGTCACCGTGCCGATGGGTTTCGCCACCACCTCGGACGCCTTCCGCGAGTTCCTGCTCGAGAACGGCGTCGACAAGCACGTCGACCGGGCGCTGCAGGGCCTCGACACGAACAACCTCGCGGCGCTGCAGACCGCCGGCGCCTCCATCCGCGCCGCGATCATCGCCGGCACGCTCCCGCCTCCCCTCGAGGCCGAGGTGCGGGAGGCCTACGGCCAGCTGGAGAGCTGCAACCCGGCGGGCCTGAGCGTGGCCATGCGCTCCAGCGCCACCGCGGAGGACCTGCCCGAGGCATCCTTCGCCGGCCAGCAAGAGACTCTGCTCAACGTGGAGGGAATCGAGGAGGTGCTGCGCCGCCTGCCCGAGGTCTTCGCGTCGCTGTTCACCGACCGGGCGATCGCCTACCGGGCACACCACAACGTGCCGACCCTCGGCATCGCGCTGTCGGTGGGGGTGCAGGTGATGGTTCGCTCCGACATCGGCGCATCCGGGGTGCTGTTCACGATCGACACCGAGTCCGGCTTCAAGGACCTCGTGTTGATCAACTCCGTCTACGGGCTCGGCGAAGCGATCGTGCAGGGTGCGGTCAACCCGGATGAATTCCGGGTCTACAAGAGCTCCCTGGCCGCGGACAAGTACGCGATCCTCAGCCACGAGCTCGGCACCAAGGAGCAACGGATGGTCTACGCCGACGGGGCACAGGCGACCACGCGCTTCGAGCCGGTGCCGGTCGTCGACCAGCGCCGGTTCAGCATCACCGACGACGACGTGCACGAGCTCGCCCGGATGGCCGTGACGATTGAAAACCACTACGGCCGGGCGATGGACATCGAGTGGGGCAAGAGCGGCATCGACGGCCGTCTCTACATCCTCCAGGCCCGGCCGGAGACCGTGGAGTCCCGGGCCGGCACGGCTGGGGTCCTCCGCCAGTACCGCCTCACCGGGACGGCCCCGGAGCTGCTCTCCGGCCGGGCCGTGGGCCGCAAGATCGGCAGCGGGATCGCCCGGATCCTCGCGTCCACGGCGGAGATGGGGCGGCTGCAGCCGGGTGATGTTCTCGTCACGGACATGACGGACCCGGACTGGGAACCGGTCATCAAGAAGGCCAGCGCCATTGTCACGAACCGTGGCGGCCGCACCTGCCACGCGGCGATCATCGCCCGCGAGCTTGGGATTCCGGCCATCGTGGGCACCGCCTCCGGCACGACGGCCCTGTATGACGGGCAGCCGGTCACCGTCACCTGCGCCGAGGGAGAGACCGGCCGCGTCCTCGACGGGCTGGTCGACTTCACCGTTGATGAGGTCAGCATCAACGAGCTCCCGCCCATCGGGCCCCGCCTGATGCTCAACGTCGGCTCCCCCGACCAGGCCTTCTCCCTCGCGTCGCTGCCCCACCACGGCGTCGGCCTGGCCCGGCTCGAGTTCATCATCAGCACCCGCATCGGCATCCACCCCGCCGCGCTGATCGCGGTCGAGTCGGGCGACACCGCCGGGCTGACGGATGAGGTCGTCGCGGAAATCCACCAGAGAACGGATGCCTACGGCGGCGCGACCGCCTTCTACGTGAAGCGCCTCGCCGAGGGCATCGCGACCATTGCAGCCGCCTTCGCCCCCGAGCCCGTCATCGTCAGGTTCTCCGATTTCAAGTCCAACGAATACGCCAATCTGCTCGGCGGCCCGGCGTTCGAACCCGACGAGGAGAACCCGATGATCGGCTACCGGGGTGCATCCCGGTACGTGTCCGACGCCTTCCGGGAGTGCTTCGACCTCGAGTGCCAGGCCGCCCTGTTCGTGCGGGACACGATGGGCCTGACCAACCTCAAACTCATGATCCCCTTCGTCCGGACGATCGCCGAAGCGGAGGGTGTGATCCGCATTCTCGCCGAGAACGGGCTGGAGCGCGGGCGCAACGGTTTGGAGGTCGTGATGATGTGCGAGGTCCCCTCGAACGCCATCCTGGCCGACGAGTTCCTCGAGCACTTCGACGGGTTCTCGATCGGCTCGAACGACCTCACCCAGCTGACCCTCGGACTCGACCGGGACTCCGCGCTGGTGGCCGAGGCATTCGACGAGCGCAACCCGGCGGTGCTGAAGCTCATCTCCCAGGCCATCGCCGCGGGTAAGCGCGCCGGCAAGTATGTGGGCATCTGCGGCCAGGGGCCGAGCGACTACCCGGACTTCGCCCGCTGGCTCGCGGCCGAGGGGATCGACTCCATGTCGCTGTCGCCCGACACGCTCGTCTCGACCTGGCTGGCGTTGGCCGAACCCTGATCCGCGCCGGCCGGGCCCGGATCCGTCATCGTGCGGCGGATGGCCGCACAGACGACGAAGGCCCAGCCGAGGATCCCGGCCAGGCAGACCCGTTCTGCGACCCCGAGCAGGGTCGGTTCGAACCGGTCGGACAGGCCGACGCCGAGCAGCCCGGCCGCCGCGACGGCGACGAGAGCCAGGGCGGCCGGGTAGACGCGACGGAGCTCGCGTGTGGCCCGGAGCCAGCCGGTCAGGAGCGCGAAGGCTGCGAGTGCGGCGAAGAAGCCGAGCGACGCCACGATGAGGTGCAGGGTGCCGGCAAGGGTGGAGGCCCGCAGGCCGAACTCCCCCGCCGGATTGATGTCCGTGGGAAGGAACGCCAGCGCCGCCGAGCACGCGCCGGCGACGATCAGCAGCACCAGCCCGGCTCCCCGGAGCCTCGTCGGGGGGCCGACCAGGCCGATGGCCGCGGCCGCGCAGAGCGTCAACCCGGCCCGGCCGAGGAAGTTGAGGTTCATGATCCAGCCGAAGGGACCGACCGCGAGGTTGCTCTCGGCATCACTGACCACGCTGTAGTGCGGCGGCAGGAATTGCAGCACGACGTCCACGAGCACGTACACGACGACGCCGACCATCGCCGCAGTGGCGAAACGCCGCGCCGCATACGGCGGCAGGGCCGGTCGAAACCGACCGGCCCTGCCGCGAACAATCACCTGGCGATACTTAGCGCGCGGCTTCGCCGTCGACGTAGTCGTCGTCGGCGGAGGCGTTCCAGGCGAACAGCTTGCGCAGCTCGCGGCCGGTGGCCTCGATCGGGTGCTCTTCGCCCTTCTTGCGCAGCGCCAGGAACTCCGGCGCGCCGGCGTCCTGGTCGGCGATGAAACGGGCGGCGAAGGCGCCGTTCTGGATGTCGGCCAGAACGGCCTTCATGTTCTCCTTGACGTGCGGGTCGATCACGC
The DNA here is from genome assembly GCF_004403225.1 of Cryobacterium sp. Sr8. Classification (NCBI taxonomy): domain Bacteria; kingdom Bacillati; phylum Actinomycetota; class Actinomycetes; order Micrococcales; family Microbacteriaceae; genus Cryobacterium; species Cryobacterium sp. Sr8. The sequence continues at coordinate 39,621 of NZ_SOHO01000022.1, forward strand.
GCGGGCCGGAGACGTAGTCACCGTACTCGGCCGTGTCAGAGACGCTCCACCGCTGCTTGGCGATGCCGCCCTCCCACATCAGGTCGACGATGAGCTTGAGCTCGTGCAGCACCTCGAAGTAGGCGACCTGCGGCTGGTAGCCGGCCTCGGTCAGAACCTCGAAGCCGTACTGGATCAGCTGCGACGCGCCGCCGCAGAGCACGGCCTGCTCGCCGAACAGGTCGGTTTCGGTCTCTTCGGTGAACGTGGTCTTGATGCCCGCGGCACGCAGCCCGCCGATGGCCTTGGCGTAGCTGAGGGTGAGCGGCCAGGCGCTGCCTGAGGCATCCTTCTCGACGGCGACGATGACGGGAACGCCGCGGCCGGCCTCGTACTCGCGGCGCACGGTGTGGCCGGGACCCTTCGGAGCGACCATGACGACATCCACACCCTCGGGGGCGGTGATGTAGCCGAAGCGGATGTTGAAGCCGTGGCCGAAGACGAGGGTCTTGCCCTGGGCGAGGTTCGGTTCCACGTCGTCGGCAAAGAGGTGGCGCTGCACCTGGTCGGGCGCGAGGATCACGATCACGTCGGCCCAGGCGGATGCCTCGGCGGCGCTCAGCACGGTGAAGCCGGCTTCCTCGGCCTTGGCCCTGGACTTCGAGCCTTCCTTGAGGCCGACGACGACCTCGACACCCGAGTCGCGCAGGTTCTGCGCGTGGGCGTGCCCCTGCGAGCCGTAGCCGATGACGGCCACCTTCTTGCCCTGGATGATCGACAGGTCGGCGTCTTTGTCGTAATAGATCTCAGCCAATGGGTTTCTCCTTGTTGGTTGTGGAAAAGGGTTAGTTCTTGAAAACGCGGTCGGTGATCGATTTGGGGCCGCGCCCGATGGCGAGCAGGCCCGACTGGGCGATCTCCTTGATTCCGTAAGGTTCGAGAACGCGCAGGAAGGCCTGGGTCTTGCCGGAGTCCCCGGTGACCTCGATCACGAGCGCATCCGTCGAGACGTCGACGACGCGGGCGCGGAAGAGCGTGACGGCCTCGAGCACCTGGGACCGGGTGGCGCTGTCGGCGCGAACCTTGATCAGGAGGTGTTCGCGCTGCACCGATTGCGACGGTTCGAGTTCGACGATCTTGATGACGTTGATCAGCTTGTTCAGCTGCTTCGTCACCTGCTCGAGCGGCACGTCTTCGACGTCGACGAGGATCGTGATCCGGGACAGGCCCTCGATTTCGCTGTGGCCGACGGCCAGGCTCTCGATGTTGAAACCGCGCCGGGCGAACAGGCCGGCGACGCGGGTCAGCAGGCCCGGCTTGTTTTCAACGAGGAGGCTGAGAACGTGGGTGCTCATGGTTACTCCTCTTCCCAGGTCGGTGCGTGGTCTTTGGCGTACTGGACGTAACTGTTGCTGACGCCCTGCGGCACCATCGGCCAGACCATCGCGTCGCGGCTGACGATGAAGTCGATCACGACGGGCCGGTCATTGGTCGCCAGCGCGAGCTTGATCGCGTCGTCGACCTGGTCGGCGCTCGTGACCCGGATGGCGAGGGCACCGTAGGCTTCGGCCAGCTTCACGAAGTCGGGCACCATCGCGGTGCCGTGGCCCGTGTTCAGGTCAGTGAAGGAGTGCCGTCCGTCGTAGAACAGCGACTGCCACTGGCGCACCATGCCGAGGGACGAGTTGTTGATGATCGCCACCTTGATCGGGATGTTGTTGATCGTGCAGGTGGCGAGCTCCTGGTTGGTCATCTGGAAGCATCCGTCGCCGTCGATGGCCCAGACCACGCGGTCGGGCTCGGCGACCTTGGCGCCCATCGCGGCGGGAACCGAGTAGCCCATGGTGCCGGCGCCGCCGGAGTTCAGCCAGGAGTTGGGGCGCTCGTACTTGATGTACTGGGCCGCCCACATCTGGTGCTGGCCGACGCCGGCCGCGTAGGTGCCTTCCGGCCCGGTCAGCTCGCCGATCCGCTTGATCACGTACTGGGGGGCGAGGAGGCCGTCGGAGGGCTCGGAGAAGCCCAGCGGGTACTCCTCGCGGAGGCCGTTCAGGTACGACCACCAGACGCTGATGTCCGGCGTGGTCTCGGCCGCGGCCGCAGCATACGCCACCGTGAGGTCGGCGATGACGTCCTTGGCGTCGCCGACGATCGGCACGTCGGCCGCGCGGATCTTCGAGATCTCCGCTGGGTCGACATCCACGTGCACGATCTTCGCGTTCGGGGCGAACTCGGACACCTTGCCGGTGACGCGGTCGTCGAACCGGGCGCCGAGCGCCACGATCAGGTCGCTTTCCTGCAGCGCGAGGACGGCCGGCACCGTGCCGTGCATGCCGGGCATCCCGACGTGCTGCTCGTGCGAGTCGGGGAAGGCACCGCGCGCCATCAGCGTGGTGACCACGGGGGCCCCGGTCAGTTCGGCCAGTTTCAGCAGCTCGGCCGACGCGTGGGCGCGGATGACGCCGCCGCCGACGTAGAGCACGGGCTTCTTCGCTTCGACGAAGAGTTGCGCCGCGGCCTGCACCTGCTTGCCGTGCGCCTTGGTGATCGGCCGGTAGCCGGGCAGGTCGAGCTTGGGCGGCCAGATGAACGGTGCCAGGTTCTGTTGCGCGTCCTTGGTGATGTCCACGAGCACCGGGCCGGGCCGGCCGGTGGATGCGATGTGGTACGCCGCGGCGATGGCCGCCGGGATGTCTTCCGCACGGCGGACGAGGAAGGAGTGCTTCGTGATCGGCATCGTGATCCCCACGATGTCGGCTTCCTGGAACGCGTCGGTGCCCATCGAGGTCGAGAACACCTGGCCGGTGATGCAGAGGATGGGCACGGAGTCCATGTAGGCGTCCGCGATCGCCGTGACCAGGTTGGTCGCCCCCGGTCCGGAGGTGGCGATGGCCACGCCGACGCGGCCGGTCGCCGCCGCGTAACCCTCGGCCGCGTGGCCGGCGCCCTGCTCGTGGCGCACGAGGATGTGGCGGATGACGTCCTGCGTCATCAGCTCGTCGTAGAGCGGGATGACGGCGCCGCCGGGGATGCCGAAGACATCGGTGACCCCGAGGAGCTCGAGGGTGCGGATGATCGCCCCGGACCCCGTGAGGACCTCCGGCGCTGAACCGTGCGCACCTGACGTGTCGGGGGCCGTGGAGGCGCGCGGTGCGGGCGATGGCACGGGCGAAGGTTCCGTGGTCATGGAAGGTTGAATCCCTACTTCAGATACGTACGGTGAGCAGAAGGCCTAGCCGGTAATCGCGCCGAGAGCCGCGGATTGCACGAGCTTCGTGTACTTAGCCAGGACGCCACGGGTGTAGCGCGGAGGAAGCGGAGCCCAGCCGATGCGGCGGGTGGCCAGCTCATCAGGGTCGACCAGTAGGTCAAGCGTGCGAGCTGCGATATCGACCCGTATGAGATCACCATCGCGCACGAAGGCGATGGGACCTGCGTCCACCGCTTCGGGTGCTATGTGGCCGATACACAGTCCGGTTGTGCCGCCTGAGAATCGACCGTCAGTCAATAGTAGTACATCGGCACCGAGCCCGGCGCCCTTGATGGCGGCGGTGATCGAGAGCATCTCGCGCATGCCGGGACCGCCCTTCGGGCCCTCATAGCGGATGATCACGACGTCGCCCTTTTCGATGCGACCCTCGGTCAGGGCGTCCATCGCGCCGCGCTCTCGCTCGAACACCCGCGCCGGACCTTCGAAGATGTCGGAGTCGAAACCGGCGGTCTTCACGACCGCGCCCTCGGGGGCCATCGTGCCCGTGAGCACGGTGATGCCGCCGCTGGCGTGGATCGGGTTGTCGAGGGTGCGCAGAACCTCGCCGTCGAGGGCGGGCGGGTCGATCTCGGCCAGGTTCTCGGCGACGGTCTTGCCGGTGACGGTGAGGGCGTCGCCGTGGATCAATCCGGCCTCGAGGAGCGCGCGCATGACCGCCGGCACCCCGCCGTGACGGTCGACGTCGTTCATGACGTACTTGCCGAAGGGCTTGAGGTCGCCAATGTGCGGAACCTTGTCGCCAATGCGGTTGAAGTCGTCGAGGGTGAGCTCGACCTCGGCCTCGCTGGCAATGGCCAGCAGGTGCAGCACGACGTTGGTGGATCCCCCGAACGCCATGGCGACGGCGATCGCGTTCTCGAAGGCCTTTTTGGTCAGGATGTCCCGGGCCGTGATCCCGAGGCGCAGCAGGTTGACGACGGCCTCGCCGGAGCGGTGCGCGTAGTAGTCACGGCGGCGGTCGGCCGACGCCGGCGACGCGGAGCCGGGGAGGCTCATCCCGAGGGCCTCGGCGACGCTCGCCATCGTGTTGGCCGTGTACATGCCGCCACAGGCCCCCTCGCCGGGGGCGAAGGCACATTCGATCCGCTTCGCGTCCTCGACGCTCATCCGTCCGGCCTTCACCGCGCCGACGGCCTCGAAGGAGTCGATGATGGTGATGTCTTTTTCGGTTCCGTCCGAGAGCTTGACCCAGCCGGGGGCGATCGACCCGGCGTAGAGGAAGACGGAGGCCAGGTCCAGGCGCGCGGCGGCCATCAGCATCCCGGGCAGCGACTTGTCGCAGCCGGCCAGTAGCACCGAGCCGTCGAGGCGCTCGGCCTGCATGACGACCTCGACGGAGTCGGCGATGACCTCGCGGGAGACGAGCGAGAAGTGCATGCCCTCATGGCCCATCGAGATGCCGTCGGAGACGGAAATCGTGCCGAACTGGAGCGGGTAGCCGCCGCCGGAGTGCACGCCTTCCTTCGACGCCTGGGCCAGGCGGTCGAGGGACAGGTTGCACGGCGTGATCTCGTTCCACGAGCTGGCAATACCGATCTGGGGCTTGTCCCAGTCGGCGTCCCCCATCCCCACGGCGCGCAGCATGCCGCGCGACGTGGTGGCTTCGATCCCGTCGGTGACGGCACGGCTGCGTGGTTTCAGATCGTTCTCAGTCATGCTCCGATTCTAGAACGTCGGAACAAGGGTCACTGTTCGTGTGACAACTCGTGTGATCAGGTGGCCGAATCGGAGGCGCCCGCCCGGAAATCGGCGAGAAGCCGAAGCACCTCGGTGACCTCGCCCGGGCCGCGAACGCGGTAGCCGGCCAGCGACACCCCTGGCCCGATCTTGAGGCCGATGTCGCCCTCGCGAAGCACCGCGAACGCGTCCTCATCGGTCACGTCGTCGCCCGCGTAGAGCACCCGGTCGGCGCCCGTGTGATCCCGAAGGCGTGCCAGGGCGTCTCCCTTGGAACTCGCGCGGACGGAGAACTCGAGCACGTTCTTGCCCTCCCGGATGGTGAGTCCCGGCAGAAGCTGCTCTGTTTGCTCGCGCGCCTGGCGCTGGGCGGCCAGGCCGTCCTGCGGCGTCGCGAGCCGGGTGTGCAGCGCCAGGCCGGCCGGTTTGCGCTCGATCCAGGTGCCGGAGGTCGTCCCGGCGATCCGGTCGAGCACTCCGGCGAGCGCGTCGAGCTGCTCGAGTTCGGCGGCGACCAGGTCCAGCTCGATCTCCGGGGTGTCCAGTTGCACCTCGATGCCGTGCGACCCCGTCAGCAGCACGTCACTTTGGGGCTGCGCGACGTGCTGCAGGCTCACCAGGGCGCGGCCGGAAACGAACGCGACGCGAACGCCGGGAAGGTCGAGCAGGCGCTGCACGGCCTCCCGGGTGCCTGCCACCGCGCGCGCCTCTTCCGGCCGGTCGACGTGCGGGGCCAGAGTGCCGTCGAAGTCGAGGGCCACCAGAAGCGTCGGGGCGCCGCTGATCTCACGCAGGGCTTCGGCGAGCTTGTCGGGTACTCCGGCGCGCACAACGGCTCCTTCGGTCAGGGTTCGGAGGAAGGATGCCGACCAGGCGGCGACATCGTTGTCAAAGACTTTGCGGCGCAGCGCGCGCATCCGGCGTGTGCGCTCGTTCTGGGGCATGGCGATGGCGCGGAGGATGGCGGCCTTCACACCGTCGATGTCATGGGGGTTGATCAGGATCGCCTGTTTGAGTTCGTCGGCGGCTCCGGCGAATTCGCTCAGCACAAGCACCCCGTCGCCGTCGAAACGCACGGCCACGTACTCCTTGGCGACGAGGTTCATCCCGTCCCGCAGGGCGGTCACGAGCATGACGTCGGCGGCCAGGTAGAGGGCGACCATCTCTTCCCGCGGGTACCCGTGGTGGTGGTAGCTGATGGCCGTGTGGCTGATGGTGGAGTAATCGCCGTTCAGGCGCCCGACGGCCAGCTCGATCTCGTCGCGCAGGGCCATGTACGTGCCGACCCGTTCCCGGGAGGGGCTCGCGACCTGCACCAGCGTGACATCCTCAACGCTCAGGCTGCCGTCTTCGAGCAGTTCCCCGAAGGCCTTGATGCGGTGCCCGATGCCTTTGGTGTAATCGAGCCGGTCGACGCCGAGCATGATCGTCCCGGGGTTGCCGAGGTCGGCACGGATCTGCCGGGCGCGCTCCTGGATGTCCGGGCGCCTGGCCAGCGCCTCGTAGCTGGCCGCGTCGATCGAAATCGGGAAGTGCTTCGCGATCACGCGGCGCGAACCTGCGGCGTCGGGAACGTCGATGGCCACCCCGCGCGTCGGGTATCCGAACAGTCGTCGCACGGCGAGCGAGAAGTTGCCGGCGTCCGCGACCCTTTGGAAGCCGATCAGGTCGGCGCCGAGAAGGCCGTCGAGGATCTGTTTGCGCCACGGCAGCTGCGCGTAGATTCCGTAAGGCGGGAACGGGATGTGATTGAAGAAGCCGATCAGCAAGTCGGGGCGCGCCTCGCGAAGCATCCGCGGCACGAGCTGGAGCTGATAGTCGTGCACCCAGACCGTGGCGCCCCGCGCCGCGGCCGAGGCCGCCCGTTCGGCGAATCGCCGATTCACCGCTACGTAGGAGTCCCACCATTCCCGGTGGTAGCTCGGCGGGGCGATCACGTCGTGGTACAGCGGCCAGAGCGTGTCGTTGGAGAAGCCCTCGTAAAACTGCTCCAGCTCGAGGGCGCTCAGCCGAACCGGGATGATCGAGATCCCGTTTTTCTCGAAGGGGTCGAAACTCCGATCGGCGACCCCGGGCCAGCCGACCCAGGCGCCATCCGACGCCTGCATCAGGGGCTCCAGGGCGGTCACTAGTCCTCCCGGCGAGGTGCGCCAGGCGTCGGACCCGTCGGGATTCACCTCGTGGTCCACCGGCAGGCGGTTCGACACGACGACCAGGGGGTAGGTGCCCTGGGGCTCGGCGGACTGTCGGGGTTCGGCGGGAGTTGAAATGGGAATGTCCGTTCCGCTGCGCGCTTGGTTGTCGAAGTGTGCTGCAAAATCTGGAGTTTACCAGCCGGGCACATTCCGGGCCGGGAAGAGCGCTGCCTACCGGGAGGCCGCCGGGCCGGCCATCCACGCCGCGCCCGAGTAGCCTAGGACCCAGACGAAACGGAGGCCCCATGCGCAAGTACATTTTCAACGGTCCCATGCTCGGCGTCATCCTCGGCGGGTGGAGCACCCTCCAGGCCACCAGGAACCGCCCGCGCGATTGGCGACTCGCGCTGATGTGGCTGGGCTGGGCGCTCAGCGCCGTCGCCGCCATCGACGCCGTCGTCGAAGACGCCAAGGCTCGCAAGATCGAGTCCTGAGCGGGCCGAACTCCCGGCGTGTCCGGCATGGGGAACCGGGGCTCGTCAGCGAGAATTGAACCACTACAGTCGTACCACTCGAAAGGGGTCCCGATGTTTGGTCGCCGACGTCGCGTCGCACCCGTCATTCAGGTGCCCGCGCCTGAACTCAGTGACGAGCAGATCTTCGACCTGCTGCATAGCAAGCTCGCCGAACTCATCGGCGAACAAGGCCAGTGGACCCTCGTTTCCCGCAGCGTCGACGACAGCGACGTCATCTTCCACGGACTCAAGGCGACGCAGATCGCCACGACCCTGACCGGCATCCTGAGCAGCCAGAAGGCCGAGCTTCGCGGCGAACGCACCGCCGAGCCGACCGCCCTGTCGTGGACACCCGCCCCGATCTCCGTCTGGGCCGAACCCGCACGCGCGGCTGCGGTTCCCGTGCTGCTCCCGACCCGAGCGGTTCGAAGCAGCGAGCCGGCCCGCCTCGTCGCGTAACCGCGACCAGCCCAGGCCGCTCCAGCCCGACGGACCGGTTGTGCCCGCCGCGTATTCTTCGAGCGCCGGCTTTCCCGCGCGCCAGGCCGCGAGCACGGGCGCCACGATTCGCCAGCATTGTTCCGCGACGTCGCCGCGCACGGAGAGCGCCGGATCGGAATCGAGCACACCTTCGAGCACCTCCCCATAGGCCAGCAGCTGGCCCGGACCGAAGACCGCGCCGAGGCTGACCCGTTCGAGCACGTGCGGGTCTCCCGGGCCGTTGAGATTGAGTTCCAGTGACAGCTCGTCGGGCCCGAGGAAGATGCGCAGGACCGTCGGCTCTTCGTGTCCGATCAGTCCCACCGGCAGGTGCGGAACGGGCTTGAAGGTGACGACGATCTCGCGGCGCCGCGCGGAGAGGGCCTTGCCCGACCGGAGCGTGAAGGGCACTCCGGCCCACCGCCAGTTGTTGATCTCGAAGGTGACCTCGGCGAGCGTCTCGGTGTCGTTGGCGGGGTCGACGCCCGGCTCATCGACGTAGGCCGGCACGGGTCGCGCGGCGACGACGCCCGCGCCGTAGCGGGCTCGGCGGCTCGACCGACGCGGGCTTCCGCCGCGCACCCGTGTGGCGCGCAGCACGATCCCCTTTGCGTCTCGCAGGTCTGCGGCCTCCAGCGTCGACGGCGGCTCCATGGCCAGCACGGCGAGCACCTGCAGGAGGTGGCTCTGGATCATGTCCACCAAAGCCCCGGCCCGGTCGTAGTATCCCGCTCGTCCCTCGAGTCCGAGCTGCTCGTCATAGACGATGTCGACACGCTCGATGTGGTCGTTGTTCCACAGCGGTTCGAAGATGCGGTTCGCGAACCGGAAGCCGAGCAGGTTGAACACCGTCGACCGGCCCAGAAAATGGTCGATGCGGTGGATACACTCTTCCGGAACGAGCCTGGCAAGGCTCGCGTTGAGCCGCACCGCACTGTCCTCGTCGAAACCGAACGGCTTCTCCAGGGCGAGCTGGGTGCCGCCGGGAAGTTCCAGCTCAGCAAGCGCATCGCAGACCAGCCCGGTCACGGCCTGCGGCAGCGCGAAGTAGACGGCCGGCGCCCCCTCGCACAGGGCGAGCAGCCCCTGCATCTCCTCGGGCCGGGTCACATCGGCCCGTCGGTACACCGTCGTGGCCACGAGGTGGTCGACGCAGGCGCCGGACGCCTCGGCGGTGGCGAAGGACTTCACGACGATCGCCCGCCACTCGGCGGGCGTGAGGTCGTCGCTGCCCGCACCGACCAGGCGCAACCGACGTACGTGCTGCTCGGTCAGGAGCTGCCCCAGCGCCGGCAAAAGGAGCCGGGAAGTGAGGTCTCCGCTTGCGCCGAGGACGAGGAGAGTCGCGATGGGCTGCGTCATACGCCCACCGTAGCTGTCCGGATGGCGCCGGGCATCAGGCACAGGAAAAGGGAGCCCCGCCGAAGCGGAGCCCCCTTCCCTGTGGAGCGTTGGAGTGCGGGATCAGGCCTTCCGGCTGCGGGTGAAAAGCCCGTAGATGAGCAGCACGACGATGGAACCGAGAATCGCGATGATCCAGGTCCGCCAGTCGAAGAACTCGCCCATTTCGACACCGAAGAGCAGGCTGGCAAGCCAGCCGCCGAGGAGCGCCCCAACCACGCCGAGGACCAGGGTGATGACCCAGCCGCCGCCCTGTGTGCCGGGCAGGAGTGCCTTCGCTATGGCGCCTGCGATTAGGCCGAGGAGGAGAAAGCCGAGAAAACTCATAATCGATACCCTTCTGTCGGCACCCACATTCTGGATGCGGCGGTGCGGCCGGCTGTGAATTTGCTGTCCGTGGAGGGCAGCTTATAGACTTTCCGCGATTTTGTTGTAGGTTCCCTTTTCCCCGGCGTGTCGCACGAATTCTAAATTGGGGAATATGACAAATCGGACACTCGCCGCACGCGACCTCGCACACATCGCCATCTTCGCCGCCCTGATCGCAGCCCTCGGTCTTCCCGGTGCGCTGTCTATCGGTGCCGTCGCGGTTCCGATCACCTTCCAGACCCTCGGCGTCATGCTCGCCGGTGCCATCCTCGGTGCGCGCAAGGGCTTCTTCGCGGTGGCATTGTTCCTCGCCCTGGCCGCGGCGGGCCTTCCCCTGCTGTCCGGCGGTCGCGGCGGGCTGCTCTGGTTCACCATCTCCCCCTCGACCGGCTACCTGTACGGCTGGCTGCTCGCCGCGGTCGTGATCGGCTACCTCACTGCGCGCCTGCTGCCGAGGTATCCGTTCTGGCCCGCCGTCGGAGCGACCGCGCTCGGCGGCATCGTCGCCGTCTATCTCATCGGCGTTCCGGTGACCGCGATCAACCTGGGCCTGCCCCTCTGGGTCGCGTTGTTCGACAGCGCGAAGTTCCTGCCCGGCGACCTGCTGAAGGTCGTCGTGACCGTACTCGTTGCCCGCCAGGTGCACCGGGCCTACCCCGGACTCATCGCCCCGCTCGGCCGGCGGTCCGCGTCCAGCGCGGCGCCGGTCGCGGTCAACGCTGAGCCCGCCAACGCGAAGCCGGCCAACGCAGAGAACGCGGGCTAGGGGTTCGATGAGCGCAATCACCTTCGACCGGGTCTCACACTCGTTCGGCGAGAGGCAGGTGCTGCGGGGCATCGACCTGAGCCTCACCGAGCACCGCATCGGGATCGTCGGCGCCAACGGCTCCGGCAAGTCCACGCTGGTGCGCATGATCAACGGCCTCGTCGCACCGAGCAGCGGCACCGTGACAGTGGACGGGCTCGACGTGGCGAAGAAGGCTCGCGACGTGCGCCGCCTGGTCGGTTTCATCTTCACTAATCCCGACAACCAGATCGTCATGCCGACCGTGCAGGAGGACATCGCCTTCACGCTTCGGCGCCGCGGCCTGAGCGCCGCGGAGATCGCCGAGCGCACCACGGCCGCGTTGCACCGCTTCGGGCTCGCGGAACACGCAGACCATCCCGCTCACCTGCTCTCCGGTGGACAGAAGCAGCTCCTCGCCCTGGCCGCCGTGCTCGTCGCGGAACCGCAGGTGCTCGTCGCGGATGAGCCGACGACCCTGCTCGACGCCCGCAATGCCCGCCGCATCGGCGAGCTGCTGCACTCGATGAGCCAGCAGGTCATCGTGGTCACCCATCAGTTCGCGCTGATCGAGGGCTTCGACCGGGTGATCGTCATCGAGCACGGCGAAGTGGTCGCCGACGGAGTGCCCGAGGACTCCCTCGACTCGTACCGCGCGCTGCTGGCATGATCGGCCTCGCGTGATCGGCCTGTACTCCCCCGGCCGGTCGGTCATCCACCGGGCGCCCACCCTGCTGAAGCTGCTCCTGCTCTCGGTCGGCGTGGTGGTCGTCGGCGTGCTGGCGCAGCCCTGGCAGCTCGCCATCGCTGCGCTCGTCGTTCTCTCGCTCTTCGTCATCGCGCGCATTCCACCGCGCGCCGCGGTGGCGCAGATCGCGCCGATCCTCTGGATGCTCGTGCTCGTCGTTCCGATCCAGGGGCTGCTCTCCGGATGGCTCATCGCGGCACTGATGGCCGGGCGACTCATCGTGGCAGTCGCCCTCGCCGCGCTGTTCACCCTCACCACGACCGTGACGGCCGTGCTCGAGGCCTTCCAACGCATGCTGCGGCCGTTCGGGCGCTGGGTCGACGCCGACCGAATCGGCCTGCTGGTGGCCCTCACCATCCGCTGCATCCCGCTGGTGACCGAGATCGTGACCGAGGTGCTCGAGGCACGCCGCGCTCGAGGCACGCGCGGCTCCGTAATGGCGCTGGCCGTTCCCGTCGTCGTCCGGTCGCTGTACGCGGCGGATGCCCTGGGCGAGGCACTCGTCGCCCGGGGCCTCGACGACTGAGCGGGTCTGCTGGGGCCACGTTCTGGCTGACTTGCGGAAAAAGTACCTTCGTCGCGCCAGTGAACGTACTTTGTCCGCACCTCAGCGCGGAATTCCCGGAGTACATTGCCTGCATGGCTGCATGGGCACATGTTCAATCAGAGATGCGTCTGAAGGAAGGAAGCTGGTCATGAGTACACTCGTTCTGTTTGACTCGAACTTCGGCAACACCCGGAAGATCGCCGAGGCGGTTGCCGCGGAACTCGGAAACGACGCCACTGCGACCCCCCTGGCAGGCCTGGGACAGGGCGGTCTGGAGGGCGTGGACCTGCTCGTCGTCGGAAGCCCGATCAACGCGTGGAAACCCACCCCTCGGACGCAGGAGTTCCTCGACGGCCTCGGCGAGGGGTCCCTGCGCGGGGTCCGGGCCGCGGCCTTCGACACGCGCGTGAGGCTCTTCATCCACGGCGACGCCGCGGCGAAGATCTCCCACGCCCTCGAAAAGGCGGGAGCCCGGATCGTAGCGAGACCCCGCGGCTTCATTGTCGAGGGCCGGGAGGGGCCGCTCGCTGCCGGCGAGGTGGAGGGGGCAACCGCCTGGGCGCGGTCGATAGCGGTCGCCGCCCGGGGCTCCGGCCCGCGCGGCACGGACGTCTCGGACTAGACACTCCGCCTGCGCCGTCGCATTCGCGCGCGGGCCGCCAGTGGGCGCCGAAAGGCCCGCGTCAGCGCGACGCGGGCCTTCCGGATGAAACGTGGAGCCGTGCGGCCCTACTTGGCGGTCATGGAGTCGACGTACTCCTGGTTTTCACCGATCCACTTCTTGACGATCGGCGCGTAGTCCTGGCCGTCGTAATCGACGAACATGGCCTTCTCGAGCGAGTACAGCTTCTCGAGGTCCATGTCGAAGCCCTTGATCCACTTGGTGGCCTGCGGGAAGTCCTTAGCAACATCCTTCTTGCCGTAGGCGTGGATGCTTTCGACGTTCTTGAGGGTGCCCTCTGGGTCCTCGAGGGTCTTGATCGGCAGCGAGCTGTAGGCCCAGTGCGGCTCCCAGAGGGTGACGGCGATGTTCTCGCCGGCCTTGGTGGCCGCGGTCAGCTCGGTGAGCATGGCCGCGGTCGAGGAGGTGAGGTATTCCATCTTTTCGAGGCCGTAGGCCGGGATGACCCGGTCGGTGGTCGCCGCGGTCAGACCGGCGCCGGGCTCGATTCCCACGATGCGGTTGCCGAACTTATCGGCGTTCTTGGCGAGCTCGTCGAGGGAGTCGATCGGAGCATCCTCGTTCACCGCGATGGTGAGCCGGGACTCTTCGTTCCAGGCGCCGAGGTCGACGATGTCATCGCCGTACTCCTTCACGTAGGAGGCGTGGGTTTCGGGCATCCACACGTCCAGGTTGAGGTCGTAGTCGCCGGTGGACAGGCCCGAGTACACCGGGGCCACGTCGGCGTATTCCAGCTCTACGTTGTAGCCCTTCTCGTCGAGAACGGCCTTCCATAGCTCGGAGGCGGCGACGCCTTCATCCCAGCCGTTGAACACGGCGATGGTGAGGTGCTTCTTGTCTTTGTTGCCGCCGCCGACGGACTCCTCAGCGGACGCGCAACCGGTGAGGGCGAGGAGCCCGACTGCTCCGGCGGCGATCAATGATCGTGAACGATTCTTCATGTTTTCCTTTCATGCCACCGCGATGGGTGGCCGGGTGTGAGGTGTGTGGGTCAGGCTGCCAATGCCTGCTGGCGGCCGCGTTTGCGCGCCTCGAGGAAGCGACCCAGGGGGGTGTCGCCCGTGCCGAGGGCCGCGGTCAGGCGGTCCAGGAAGATCGCGAGGATGACCACGGCAAGTCCGGCCTCAAAGCCGAGGGCGACGTCGATCCGGTTGAGGCTGGCGACCACCTGGGCACCGAGACCGCCGGCGCCGACCATTCCGGCGATGACGACCATCGACAGCGACAGCATGATGACCTGGTTGATTCCGGCCATGATCGTCGGCATCGCGAGCGGGAGCTGGATCTGGCGCAGGATGCGCCAGGGCGACGCGCCGAAGGCCTGCCCGGCCTCGACAACTTCCTTGTCGACCCCGCGAATGCCCAGTTCGGTGAGACGGACACCGGGTGCCATCGCGAAGATGATCGTCGCGACGATTCCGGGAACGACGCCGACGCGGAAGAGGATGAGCGCCGGGATCAGGTACACGAAGGCCGGCATCGTCTGCATGAAGTCCAGGACCGGTCGGATGATGCTTGACGCGGCTGCGGACTTCGCGGCCAGGATGCCCAGGGGAACGCTGATGGCGATGGCGAGCAGGCTGGCTACCAGCACGAGCGCCAGGGTGTCCATGGCGTTTTCCCACTGGTCGACGCCCACGATCAGGGCCAGCCCGACGACAGAGCCGACCGCGAATTTCCAGCCACGGGTGGCGTAGGCCAGCGCGGCGGCGATCACGATGATCACCCAGAAGGGCGGAGCGACCAGCAGGAAGGCCACGACCTCGAACGCGCCATCGAAGACCGCACGGATGATGTCGAAGAGGAAACCGAAGGTGTCGGTGATGTACTCGATGAAGCCGTCGACCCAGGTGCCCAGGGGAATGCGGAAGTCGTTCACAGCTGTGCCCCTTCCAGCGCGGTTTCGCGCAGGGTTTCGGTGATCAGGCTGACGGAGATCGTTGCAGCCGGCTCGACGACGGGCAGTTCGCCCGTGTTGGTGGTGACGTTGCCGATCGCGGCGAGAAGCGTGACCCGCGGGATGACCCCGACCAGGCGATTCTTCTCATCGACGACGGCGATGGGCAGGTCGCTTTCGACCGAGGCCTCGACGAGATCGACCAGCGCCGTATCGGGAGTGACCGCCGTGGCGGTGTCGCGGATGATCGTTCGCAGGTCGGTTTCACCGGCCTTGACCAGCCGGAGCACGTCCCGGTCACGCACGACACCGGCGAAGGTGCGGTCGCGGTTGACGACGAACGTGGCCGAGGTCTGCAGGTCGCGCATGGTGCGAAGCGCCGCGCGCGGCCCGGCATTGATCGTGACGACGCTGCGCACGGGCTCCATGACACTCGAGGCGGTGAGAACCCGGGCCCGGTCGACATCCTGCACGAACTGGGCAACGTAGTCGTTCGCCGGGTCGGTCAGGATCTCTTCTGGCGTGCCGATCTGCACGATTCGGCCGTCGCGCATGACGGCGATGCGGTCGCCAAGGAACATGGCCTCGTTGAGGTCGTGGGTGATGAAGATGATGGTCTTGCCCAGTTCGGCCTGCAGCTCGATGAGCTGTTCCTGCATTTCGCGACGGATCAGCGGGTCCAGCGCCGAGAAGGCCTCGTCCATCAGAAGCACGTCGGTGTCGGCGGCCAGCGCACGGCCGAGGCCGACGCGCTGCCGCATTCCACCGGAGAGCTCCGACGGAAGGCTGTCGGCCCAGCCGCCGAGTCCGACCAGGCGGATGATCGTGCGGGCGCGCTCCAGGCGCTCCTCGCGACCAATTCCCTGCACTTCGAGGCCGTAGGCGACGTTGTCGATCACGGTGCGGTGCGGCAGCAGGGCGAAATGCTGGAAGACCATGGAGATGCTGCTGCGGCGAATCTCACGCAGCGCCTTGGCCGGGATGCCCGTGATGGGCTTGCCGGCGACCGTGACGGTTCCGGAGGTGGCGTCGAGAAGGCCGTTGAGCATGCGGATGAGCGTGGACTTGCCCGATCCGGACAGGCCCATGACGACGAAGATCTCGCCGCGCTTGACCTCGAACGACGCGTCGATGACGGCGGCCGTACCGAGGGAGGAAACCTCCGACCTGCTGGCTCCTGCTGCGAGTTTCTTGACCATCTCGCTCGGGCGGCGCCCGAACGCTTTGTACAGTCGATCTGCCTTGACGGCAATAATTTCGGTCACGTGTTCTCCGTGCACGCCGAACGCCCACCGGTTTAACGGTCGACGCATCGAATGCAAGCTGTTGCCGGACGGGTAGGCAGTGACCGGCCACGGCGCGCTTCGATGAGCGGGGCTGGAGCGATCATGGGACCACTCGTCAGGGCCTCACCATACGATCACGGCCGTCCCGCGCGATTGTTTGCATCGGGGCTGTCGGCTGCGTGAGCGCGTCCTGGTGAAGGGTCGTAAGACCGTCGCCAACCCTAGCACACCCCCTTTTTGGGGGATGGCCGCGCTTTTTTGTCGCGAGGGGGATGGACGCGCGAGTGCCGCCCGGGAGTACTGCTGCCCGGACGGCACTGCCTTGCGCGTTCCCCCCAAGTTGTTTCGCCGGGTCAGGCGCCGACGGAGACCGGCTGCCTGGTGGCGTCGCCCTGGCCCTCGCCCTGGCCCTCGGCCTGGCCTTCGCTCTGGCCCCCGGCCTGGCCTTCGTGGTGTTCGAAGCTGTGGTGCGCCAGCATCGTGGACTCGTCGAAGGGCTCGAGGCGGTCGAGAACCCGGTCGACCTGCACCCGGTCGATTTCCCTCGTCCAGGTGCCGATAAGCACGGTGGCGACCGCGTTGCCGGTGAAGTTGGTCAGCGCGCGGGCCTCGGACATGAACCGGTCGATCCCCACGATGAAGCCGACGCCATCGAGCAGTTGCGGGGCGTGAGCCTGCAGGCCGCCGGCGAGGGTCGCGAGCCCGGCTCCGGAGACGCCGGCCGCACCCTTCGAGGCGATGATCATGAAGACCAGCAGCCCGATCTGCTCCCCCAGCTGCAGGGGCTGGCCCAGCGCCGTCGCGATGAAGAGGGACGCCATCGTCAGGTAGATGGCGGTGCCGTCGAGGTTGAAGGAGTACCCGGTGGGGACCGTGACACCGACAACCGGCCGGGAGACGCCGAGGTGCTCCATCTTCGCGATCAGGCGCGGCAGGGCGGCCTCGGAAGACGAGGTGGAGAAGATGAGCAGGTATTCGCGTCCCAGGTACCGCATCAGCTTGAAGATGTTGATCCCGGTGACGATCTTCAGCAGCCCGCCGAGGATGACCACGATGAAGACGACGCAGGTGGCGTAGAAGGCCGCCATCAGGGTGAAGAGGCTGATCACGGCCTGGATGCCGGTTTCACCGACGACCGCGGCAATTGCACCGAAGGCGCCGATGGGCGCAAGCCACATGATCATGATCAGGATGCGGAACACGAGGGCCTGGACGTGGGCGATGCCGCGGAGGATCGGCAGCCCGGCCGGCCCCATCTTCTGCAGGGCGAAGCCGGCGATGAGCGCCACCATCAGGGTCTGGAGAATGTTGCCGGAGGTCAGCGAGGAGAAGAGTGTGGTCGGGATGATGCCGAGAATGAAGGTCTCGGTGTCGGAGGATTCCGTCACCTCGTAGCTGGCGCCTGCGATGTCCAGGCCCGCCCCCGGCTGGATGAGGTTGCCGACCAGCAGGCCGATGCCGAGAGCGAAGGTGGACATGACGAGGAAGTACCCGAGCGCCAGGCCGCCGATGCGTCCGACCGTTGCGGCCTTCGCGATGGATCCGATGCCGAGCACGATCGTGCAGAAGATGATCGGCGAGATCATCATCTTGATCAGGCCGATGAACGCAGCCCCGAGCGGCTTCAGCGAGACGGCGAACCCGTCCGGACCACCGAACATCAGTCCGACGACGACGCCCAGCACGACGGCGACGATGACCGCCGTGTACAGGTAGTGCGACTTGTCGAAACGCTTCTTGCGCTTCACGACGGGGGCAACTGGCGACGACGCCATGGGAGACTCCTTTGTCTAGGCTTGAGGGGGCCCTCACTGGGCCCACAGAAATCCGTGGTGCGTTCAAGAGTCGTTCACGGCGCCCGCACCGTCACGCTTGCGGTCATATTGTTCACGGAAAGGCGATTGCCATGAGTCACGGATGGAGCATCGCGCGCCGGCTCTTCCTGGCCCATGCCCTCTTCATCCTCGTGCTGGCGGCATTCGTCGGAACTGCATCCTTCGTCGACGCCCGTGATCGCGGATATTCGGAAACCGCGGATCGCATGCTGGCCGTGGCCACGGCCATCGCGGACAATCCCCTCGTGCTCGAGGCCAGCCGCGGAGCGGATCCGAGCGGTTCCCTCCAGCCGTATGCCCTGCGGGTGGCGGCGGACGCCGACCTCGACTTCATCACGATCATGGACACGGACCGCACCCGCTGGACCCACCCGACGACCTCGGAGATAGGCAAGGAGTACATCGGCGCGGTCGGACCGGCGCTCGCCGGAGAACCGCTCACCGAGGTCAGCACCGGCACGCTCGGCCCATCCGTGCGCGCCGTCGTTCCGGTCACCGACGAGCAGGGAGCCGTGCGGGCGCTCGTGGCCGTCGGAGTGACGACGAGCACCGTGAAAATCGCGCTCAACGCCCGCTTGCCGGCGGTGCTCGGCCTGGCCCTGGCGCTCCTGGCCGCAGGGTCCATCGCGACCTGGCTGCTCGGGCGCTACCTGCGCCGGGTCACCCTCGGCTGGGGACCGGAACAACTGGCCCAGCTCTTCGTCTACCTCGACTCCGTGCTGCATTCCGTGCGCGAGGGGCTGGTGCTGGTCGACCCCCGGGGCGAGCTGGTGCTCTACAACGACCAGGCGGCCCGGCTGCTCGGCATCCCCCCGAGGTCGCCCACGGGGGCGGCTGCCGGCGGAGCCCCGCTCCTGTCGGACCTGGACCTGCCGGCAAGCCTGGGCGACCTCCTGCAGAGCGGCCGACCGGCGCGAGACGAGATCCATCCGACCGGGAGCCGGGTGCTGGTCGTCAGCCAGCAACCCGCGCTCGCGTCAGCGGCCGGCCGGGGCAAGCCCGCCGCGATGGGGTCGGTGGCCACCATCCGTGACCACACCGACCTCCAATCGCTGGGCAACGAGCTGCAGGGCATGCGCACCCTCTCGGATGCGCTTCGCGCCCAGACCCACGAACACTCCAACCGCCTGCACGTGCTTTTCTCCCTGATGGAACTGGGCCGGATCCCGGAGGCGCTCGAGTTCGCGACCCGGGACCTCGAGCTCAGCCAGCAGCTGACCGACGAACTGGTCACCTCCGTCGACGAACCGGTGATCGGCGCGCTCTTGATGGGCAAGGCCGCGCAGGCGCACGAGCTCGGGATCGCGCTCACGGTCGAGGCGTCGGGCAGCCTGTCGGATTCCGGGCTCCTGGTGCAGGACCTCGTCACGGTGCTCGGCAACCTGATGGACAACGCCCTCGACGCGGCCGTCTCGGGCGAGGCGCCGCGCACCGTGGACCTCCGCGTCAGTTCGACGGCGGATGCCCTGGTCATCGAGGTGGCCGACAGTGGTCCGGGCGTCGCCGCCGAGGCGGAGGAAGACGTGTTCCGGCCGGGATTCAGCACCAAGGATCCCGGCGCCTACGGCCGCGGCCTGGGCCTGGCCCTCGTACGGCAGACCGTGGCGCGCCTCGGCGGCAGCCTCGTCATCGGCCGGCGCCAGGGGGCGGTTTTCACCGTCACGATCCCTACTCACCGCTCCCCCGAACCCACCCCTGCCGCAGACCAGGCGCAGGCACCTCGTGCCTGACCCGGTCGCGCCTGACCGCCTGATCCGCGTGCTCGTGGTGGAGGACGAGCCCCTCGTCGCCGAGGCCCACACGGCCTACCTCGGCCGGCTCGAGGGCTTCGTGCACGCCGGGACCGCCGGCACCGGCCAGTTGGCCGTCCGACAGCTTGCCGAAGCCGCCGAATCGGGGGCGCCGATCGACCTCGTGCTGATGGACATGAGCCTGCCCGACCTGCACGGCCTCGACGTCTGCCGCCGCATCCGGGCGGCCGGGCTGGCCACCGACATCATCGCGATCACCGCCGGCCGGGAGCTCCGCACCGTGCGCGGCGCCATCGCCGCCGGCGCCGTGCAGTACCTGATCAAGCCGTTCACCTACGCGCGTTTCGCCGAGAAACTCATCCAGTACCGCGACTTCCACCAGCAGCTGGGAGCCCAACCGACGGTGACCACGCAGTCGGAAGTGGATCTCGCCTTCGCCACGCTCCGCGCGCCCAGCGAGCTTCCCCCGCCCAAGGGCCTCTCCGCGGCGACGCTCGCCGCCGTCATCGAGTTCCTCAAGGCCGAACCCGGGCCGGCCTCCGCGAGCGAGGTCATGGAGCGGCTCGGCATGTCCCGGGTGACCGCGCGGCGCTACCTGGAGTACCTGGCCGACGCCGGCGCCGTGCTCCGCACGCCCCGGTACGGCACGCCGGGGCGCCCCGAGAATGCCTACGCCTGGAAGTCGTCCGCCTGAACCGTTCCCGAAAAGGGGCGTGCCTTCGACCGGGGAATGCGCCAGACTCAGCGGGATGAACGCAGATCTGTGGCTGCCGCTGCCGGCCGGGCTGGTCGGGCTGGCGCTCGGCGTGCCGCTCACAGGACTGGCCGCACGGATGCTGCGCGCGCCGCGCGACTTCGGCTGGCGGGTTCGCCTGGCCGCCAGCCTGGCGACCGGGGTGCTGTTTGCGCTCCTCGCCCTCGGGTTCGGCCCAAGCCCGGAACTTCCGGCTTACCTGCTGCTGGCCGCGGCATCCGTCGCGCTCAGCATCGTCGACGTCACTGAGAAGAGACTCCCCAACCCTCTGCTGCTCGCCACCACGGTGATCGTGGCGGTCGCCCTCGTGATCGCGGCCGCCGTCGGCGCCGACTGGGGCGCCGCGTCAGGCGCCCTGCTGGGCGGCGCCGCGCTGTTCGCGCTCTACCTGGTGCTCGCGCTCATCTCGCCGGCCGGCATCGGCATGGGGGACGTGAAGCTCGCAGCGGTGATCGGGCTCGCCCTCGGCTACCTCGGCTGGGACACCTGGCTGATCGGGCTGGTCGCCGCATTCCTCGTCGGCAGCGCCATTTCCCTGGTCGCGCTGGCGCTGCGCCGGGTCAGCCTGCGCGGCTCCCTGCCGTTCGGGCCTTCCATGCTGGCCGGGGCATATATCGCGATTCTCGTCGCCGTGCTCTGACCCGCGTTCGCGAACCTGGTTCGTCACCCCTGTTCGGGTGCCCCGCGACTGGGGGAATGATGCGCAGGGAAGACCGGCAGTATGGTGGCCTCCTTCCCGGCGATACCCGAAATCACAAGGGGTTAGACATGCGCACGATCCTCGACATCCTGGCCGCCCGCCTCCGCCATGCCGACGACCGCGAACGCGGCGCGACGGCGGTGGAATACGCCCTGATGGCGTCCCTGATCGCCCTGGTGATCTTTGGCTCCGTCGCACTCTTCGGAGTCGCCGTCACCGGCCTGTTCGGCGAGTACAACGCGAGCATGCCGTAAGCCCTGAAGCTCTCTGCTCGCCGCCGGGACCGGCGGCGATGCATCGGCGTGCCGGCGGCCCCGCCCTGCGCCGCCACCCCTCCCGCCGTTCTCCCGCCGTCCTCCCGCCATCCCCACGCCGCCGGTCGCGTCGTCGACGCACCCCCCGAACAAGGGCCCCCCGTTCTGGGTGTTGGTGAGAAATCCTCAACCCGCATAGCTTGCCTTCATTCGCTCGGCTAACCAGGCCGGCTCTTCACAGAACGGAAACCCGACATGAAGTTCTTCACCAAAATCCAGGCCGCCGTCAACAGCCTGCGCACCGAAGACGACGGCGCCACCGCAGTCGAGTACGGCCTCATGGTCTCACTCATCGCCGTGGTCATCATCACCGCCGTTGCCCTCATCGGCACGAACCTCGACCTGATGTTCACCGGCGTGGCCAACAACCTCTAACCACGAACCCGAGTAGGGCGGCGGCCTCCCGGAATCCGGGAGCCGCCGCCGCACTCTCCCCCACTCTCTCGATCTCCCCGTTGCCCCGCCCACCCGAAGGGCCATCCAGATGAAGCGTCTTCGCGATCGATTCAACGAACGCGGCGCGGCCGCCGTTGAGTTCGCGCTCATCCTCCCGGTGCTCCTGCTGCTCGTGATGGGGCTCATCGAGTTCAGCCGGGTCTTCAACATTCAAATCTCCCTGAGCAACGCGGCTCGGGAGGGCGCCAGGACCATGGCCATCCACGATGACCCCGCCCGCGCCCGCAGCGCCGCCAGCGCGGCCGCCCCGTCGATCAACCCCGCGATCACTGACGGTCAAATCACGGTCAGTCCCGGCGCCTGCACGCCCGACGCGACCGTGGAAGTGACCATCGACTACAACGTCGCCCTCATGACGGGCTTCTTCGGCGCGACGATCCCCCTGACTGGAACTGGAGTAATGCTATGTGGTGGTTGACCAGCCGGCTTCGGCCCGAACGCGGCGCATCCGCGGTCATCGTTGGCATCATGCTGGTGCCGCTCATCGGATCTCTGGCGATCGCCCTCGACGTCGGCGCGCTGTACGCCGAACGCGCGCAACTGCAGAACGGGGCCGATGCCGCCGCCCTGGCGATCGCAATGGGTTGCGCGGACGACGGGGTATGCGATGCCCCTGGCGCCGCCGCCGCGAACTTCACGAACGACAACGCCAATGACGGTGCCGCGAACGTGCTCGCTCCGGTCATCGACCTCACCAACAAAACCGTGACCGTGACCGACTCGACGCGGGTCGCCGGCACGGATCAGAACGCCATCCAGCACCCGTTCGCTGCCATGCTCGGCATCACCGAGACGACCGTGGGCGCAACGGCGACTGCGGAGTGGGGCGGAATCCGCTCCGGCCCCGCGGTGTTGCCGCTCGCGCTGTCCTTTTGCGAATTCCAGCTGTTCGGCGAGCTGAACAACGAACAGAAGCTCACCATCCGCTACGACGAAAACCACCCGTGCACGAGAAACGGTATGGACATCCCCGGCGGATTCGGCTGGCTCGAGCAGACCGACGGCACCTGCGCGGCAACGGTGGCCGTTGACGGTTCCGTGCCGAGCGAGCCCGGCGTCGACTCCCCGAGCAACTGCGACGCGACCCTTCGCGCGCTGGAGGGCAGCACCGTCCTGATCCCGATCTTCGATGGGTCCACCGGCAACGGTGGTCCCGGCATCTTCCATATCTACGCCTTCGCCGCCTTCAGGGTCACCGGCTGGAAATTCGCCGGCGGTAACCGGTTCCCGCTGGTCAATGTGGATCGCTACCCGGGGTGCGACTGCTCCGGCGGCAACGAGCGATTCATCCAGGGCTTCTTCGAAGAATGGGTCACCATCGACTCGGCCTACGACATCGGCGGTCCCGACACCAACGTCACGACCGTCAACCTCACGAACTAGGAGATGTCATGAAAACCCGACTCATTGGAGCGATCGTCGCCATCGTGCTGGCGCTTGTCGGCACCGTCGTGCTCACCGGATATGTGCGGGGCGCTGATGCCCGCGCCGCGGACGGCGCCGCCTTCGTGCCGGTCTTCGTGGTCTCCGAGGAGATCCCGGAAGGAACCGCGGCGGAGGCGATCAGCGGCTTCATCACGGTGAAGCAGTTGCCCGCGATGTCCGCGGTTCCGGGGCGGGTGACCAAGCTGTCGGCCCTGGCCGGCATGGTCACGGACGCCGCCCTGATGCCGGGCGAACAGCTCATCAAATCGCGCTGGGTCGACCCTGCCGAGCTCGCGGCCCGCGGCCAGGTCGACCTGCCGGACGGCATGCAGGCCCTGACGATCGCACTCCCCGTCGAACGAGTCGTCGGCGGCACCGTCAAGGCGGGAGACACGGTGGGCATCGTCGTGGCGGCCACCGTGAAGATCGGGCAAGCCGCCGAGGACGTGTCGGTGAGTAAGCAGGTCTTCCACAAGGTGCTCGTAACGGCCGTGCACGAAGGAACCCAGACATCGCCCGCGAAAAACGATGAAGCGCAGTCCGAGCCGGTCGGCGAGATCATGGTCACCCTCGCCCGCACCACGCCCGACATCGAGAAGATCGTCTGGGGCCAGGAATTCGGCTCGGTCTGGCTGACGATTGAGCCCAAGGAAGCCACCGAAACCGGCTCCACCGTCGTCGACGCCGGAGACGTGTTCAAATGAGCAACGCACCGGCAGGTCGATAATGCCGGCCTCCATCCGCCGCAGCCGGCCGAAGCCCGGGGTGCAGCGCAACCCTGACGTCGACCCAGACGTCGACATCGACAACGACAACGACAACGACAACGACCCAGAAGGTCACGTCGCGGTCCCAACGGCCCCCAAGCTGGAACTGGTGCCCGAGCTGGCACCAGATCCGGAGCCCGCAGCCGACCTCGAAGCCGAAGACGGGGTCGAGGCCGAGGCCGAGGTCGAGTCACCGGCAGAGGGGACCTCCCCGGCCGCCGTCGGCCGGAACCGCGTCATTGCCGTCGTCTCGGCCAAGGGCGGCGTTGGGAAGACAACCATCGCCACGAACCTTGCCGTGGGGCTTGCCCAGGACTCACCGCTCGGAGTAGTGCTTATCGACGCGGACATGCAGTTCGGCGACGTGGCGACGGCTCTCTCCCTGGCACCGTCCCGCACCTTGCCCGACCTGGTATCCGGCGTCGTCCCCAACGACACCATGGTCCTGAAGACCTACCTCACCCCACACCCCAGCGGCTTCTATGTCGTGTGCGGGGCGGAGACACCGGACGAGGGCGACCGCGTCACCGGAGACCAGCTGGCCAACCTGATCGCGCAGCTGGCGACGGCCTTCCAGTATGTCATCATCGACACGTCGCCAGGCCTCGGGGACCACGCCCTGGCCGCAATAGAACTCGCCACGGACGCCGTCATGGTGTGCGACATGTCGGTGCCGAGCATTCGCGGGCTGCGCAAGGAGTTGTCCATCCTGGCCGACATCGGCATCATGCCGGCGTCCCGTCACGTTGTGCTGAACTTCGGCGATCACTCCAGCGGCATGTCCGTGCGCGACGTCGAGCAAACCATCGGCGTTCCGGTCGACATCGCGATTCGGCGCTCCAACCGAGTCGCCCTGTCAACGAATCGGGGGCTTCCGCTCCTCGCCGAGGGCGCGCGCAGTCCCGCGACCGGGGCATTCAAGGCGCTCGTGCGCCGATTTGATCCGACCGCTTCCCTGAAGGCCGGTCGCCGACACCGAAGGGTGGTTGTGTCATGAGACTGAACGAGCGAGTCGATACGATGCGCCAGGGGCCCCAGCATCTCGCTGAGAAGCGGCCCTCCAAAGCAAGCGCACCCAGGGCCGCCGAGGTCAGCGTGCCGCCGGTCGAGCATCTGCCCCCGGCGGCGGCCGCGCCCCAGCGGGTGCCCGTGTCCGCGCCGGTGACGACGCCCCCGGTCGACCCCCTCGCCGACATCAAGGAGAAGGCGGCGCAGGAGCTGTTCGAGCGGATAGGCTCACGCCTGAACGACGCGAGCCTCACCGAAGAGCAGCTTCTCGCCTACGCACGCACCGAACTCAGCAAGATCGTGTCGGCCGAGCAGGTGCCGTTGAGCTCGCAGGAACGCGCCAGGCTCATCGCGGAGATCGGCTCGGACGTGCTCGGCTTTGGTCCGCTCGAAGCGCTGCTCAACGATGACGACGTGACCGAGATCATGGTCAACGGCCACGAACAGATCTTCGTGGAGCGCCACGGGCACCTGACTCTCAGCGGGTCCCGCTTCACGAGCGAAGCCCAGTTGCGCCGCGTCATCGAGCGGATCGTCTCGAAGGTGGGTCGCCGCATCGATGAATCATCGCCGCTCGTGGATGCCCGGCTTGCCGACGGTTCGCGCGTCAACGCGATCATCCCGCCGCTCGCGGTCGACGGTTCGTCGTTGACGATTCGGAAGTTCGCCCGGGAACCCTTCACTGTTCACGACCTGGTGCGGTTCGGCACGTTGAGCCCCGATATGGCGCAAGTACTCGACGCCTGCGTCAAGGCCAAGCTGAACATCATCGTCTCCGGCGGTACCGGAACCGGCAAGACCACGCTCCTCAACGTGCTCTCCGCATACATTCCCGAGGAAGAGCGCATCATTACCATCGAGGACGCGGTCGAACTCCAGCTGCAGCAGGAACACGTCATCCGGCTCGAATCGCGGCCCTCGAACACCGAGGGAGTGGGTGAGGTCACCATCCGCGACCTGGTGCGCAACTCACTCCGGATGCGCCCGGATCGAATCGTCATCGGCGAATGCCGCGGCGGCGAGACCCTGGACATGCTGCAGGCCATGAATACCGGACATGAGGGGTCCATCTCGACGGTGCACTCCAATTCGCCGCGCGATGCGATCGCCAGGATGGAAACCCTGGTGCTGATGGCCGGCATGGATCTGCCGCTTCGGGCCATCCGTGAGCAGATAGCATCCGCAATCGACGTCATCGTGCAGATCACCCGGATGAAGGACGGCACCCGGCGCGTCACGCACGTGACCGAGGTGCAGGGCATGGAGGGCGACGTCGTCACCCTCCAGGACGCCTTCGTCTTCGATTACAGCGCAGGCGTGGACCAGGACGGTCACTTTGTCGGTCATGCTGCCGCCACCGGGGTGCGCCCGCGGTTCGCCGACACGTTCCACGATCTCGGAATCGACCTGCCCGCGAGCGTCTTCCAGGCCGAACTACTCACCAGGAGCCAGCGATGAATCCCGTCGTGCTCTATGGCGGAATCGCCATCGGACTGGCCGCGCTGCTCGTCTTCATCTTTGCGGTGATCGCGCCGGCCCCGCGCATCCCCCTCGAACGGCGGCGAGCCCCCGGCGCGGAGGAGACGACGACCCTGACCCGGATGACCGATCACACGACGGCAGCGATCGACCGGGCGATGAAACGACGCGGCAAGGCCCCGTTCAGCGCTGCCGAACTCGAGCAGGCCAACATTCGTATGCAGCCATCCGGCTTCGTACTGCTGGTCGTCTCGGCCGCGATCGTGCTTGCGCTGCTGGGCCTGGTGCTCGGCAGCAACGGCCCATTCGGTGTGCCGCTGATGGTCACCTTCGCGGCGCTCTCCCCCGTCGGCGCAAAGATCCTGATCAGCGTCCGCGCCTCCCGACGGCGCGCCAGGTTCGCGGACCAACTCGACGAATCGCTCGGTCTTCTGGCCGGCGGTCTGCGCGCAGGGCACAGCCTGCTGCGCGCGCTCGACGCCGCTTCCCAGGAGACGGAGGCGCCGACCTCCGAGGAATTCGTCCGGGTCGTGAACGAAACCCGAATCGGGCGCGACCTGGGCGAGGCACTGGACAACACCGCCATTCGGATGCGCAGTGACGACTTCCGGTGGGTCGCGCAGGCCATTGCCATCAACCGTGAGGTCGGCGGCAACCTCTCCCAGGTGCTCGACCGGGTTGGCCACACGATCCGGGAGCGGAACGAAATCCGCCGGCAGGTGAAGGCGCTGGCCGCGGAAGGGAAGATGTCGGCGTGGGTGCTCATCATGCTCCCCATCGGAGTGTTCACGTTTCTGCTCCTGACGAAGCCGGACTACTTCGGTGCCTTCTTCGAGAACGTGTGGGGCATTCTGGCGCTGGTCGTCGCGGTCGTGCTGCTCATTGTCGGCTCATTGTGGATGATGGCCGTCGTCAAGGTAAAGTTTTAGGAGAATCCAATGTCCTCATTCATTGCCATCCTCGCGATTGCCGGCGGATTCGGGGCCCTGGTGGGAATCCTCGTCGGCAGTCGCCGCCCGCAACGGGTCACCGATGGTCCTGAAGCCCCCTCCGCTGCGGTTTCCGTGGGCGCCTCCCTCAGCACCAGGATGCGCGACATCGCCCCGACCGGCTATGTCGGCATGCTCGCCCGCCAGGTGGCACTGGCGGGTCGCCCTCCCGCCTGGACCGTCGACAGGATCCTGATGGCCAAGCCCATCCTGGGCATCGTCGCGCTTCTCTTGTCGGGATGGTTCATCAGTGGCGATCCCGGCGTTCCGCGCCTGGCCCTCGGGATATTCGTCACCCTGTTGTCCTTTTTCCTGCCTGATCTGCTCATCCTCAGCAAGGCTCAGAAGCGGCAGGAGGAGATCCAGAACGCGCTCGCCGACACCCTCGACCAGATGACCATTGCCGTGGAAGCCGGCCTCGGCTTCGAGTCGGCCATGGCGAAGGCCGCGACAAACGGCAAAGGCCCCCTGGCCGAGGAGTTCATCCGCACCCTGCAGGACATGAGCATCGGCCAGGCCCGCAAGGCCGCCTATGAGGCGTTTTCCGAGCGCACCTCGTCACCGGACCTCCGGCGCTTCACCCGCTCGATCATCCAGGCGGATGCCTACGGCCTCGCAATTGCCGACGTCCTGCGCATCCAGGCCAGCGAGATGCGCCTGCGCCGCCGCCAGCGGGCCGAGGAGAAGGCAATGAAGGTGCCGGTCAAGGTCTTGTTCCCCCTGGTGTTCTGCATTCTCCCGGTGCTCTTCATCGTTCTTCTCACACCGGCCGCGCTGGGCATCGCCAAGGCCTTCTTCTAGAGGATGGCCGTCATCACAGTCCAGCCAGAGCCGATCTGCACGCGTGCGCCCAGGCCCGTTGCGCTTCCGCGGTACAGCCAGAGGTAGCCGCTCTTGTCGCGGGCGACCACATCGGTCCGGCCGTCGCCGTTCAAGTCGCCGCCCGCGGTGATGGCCGTCATCAGGTTCCAGCCGGAACCAACCTGCACCCGTGCGCCGAGCCCAGACCCGGTGCCGCGGTACTGCCAGAGGTAGCCGCTGGTGTCACGGGCGATGACATCCGCCCGGCCATCGCCGCTGAAGTCGCCGCCGGCGGCAATCGAGGTCATCCCGTTCCAGCCGGAGCCGATCTTGACCCGGGCGCCCAGGCCGGACCCCGTGCCGCCGTACAACCAGAGATCGCCGACCGAGTCCCGGGCGAGGACATCCGCCCGGCCATCGCCGGTGAAGTCACCTCCGGCCGCGAGGGCCGTCATCGCTTTCCAGCCCCAGCCGATCCTGACCCGCGCGCCCAACCCCGAGTCGGTGCCACGGTAGAGCTAGAGATCGCCGGCCGCGTCGCGGGCGATCACATCCGCCCGGCCGTCACCGCTGAAATCCCCGCCGGCCATGATCGTCGTCATCGCGCCCCAGCTGGAGCCGATCCTGACCCGCGAACCCAACCCGGAGCCGTTTCCCCGGTAGAGCCAGAGGTACCCGGCCGAGTCCCTGCCCGCCACATCGGGGCGGCCGTCGCCGGTGAAGTCCTTCCAGGAGGAGGGAGCGGGCGGGGTCAGGGGCGCCACGGTTGTCGCCGAGTAGGAAGCGAAATTCTGGGTGTAGTACGGCCTCCCGTCGGAGCCGTAGTAGTACCCGATGCCGGTGTCGGTCGACTTCGACATGATGTTGGCGTAGTGCCCCGGGGAATTCAGCCAGGCGGGGGTCACTTTCTCGACGGCGTAGCCGAAGGCGACGTTCTCGGCGCCGGACGATGCGCCCGCCGGATACTGCCTGAAGTAGTCGGGGTTGTGGCTCATCACACCGGAGTCGGACATCTTCTTCGTCCAGTTTTGGGCAACGGTGTTGAGCGACGCGTTGAGCCGGAGCGGTGCCAGGCCCTTGCCGGCGCGGGCCGCGTTCGTTTGGCCGAGAATCGTCCGACGGGCGGCGTCGAGTTCACTCGACGACGGCGCGGCGGTGGCGGCCTGCGGATCCAGGCCGACGGCGAGCCCGGACGTGAGGCCCACGATCAGCAGGGTTGCCAGCACGAGGCCGGGAAGTCTTCGCATCGGGGTTCCGTTCACCAGGTTGCAGCGTCAATCAACACTGCGTCTTTCCCGGCCGCGCCACCAGTCGGCGCTTCGGGGGACGGGTCCACTTCCGGTTGAGTTGCGGACAAAGAACCATCAATGTCGAAGCGAAGGTACTTTCTCCGCATCTCAGCCGGGGGGGGTGGCTGGGAGAACAGGGGGAACAAGCAGAAGGCCCGGGCCGCAATGCGGGCCGGGCCTTCTGTCCTCGTGCTGTGGTGCACCCCCCCGGACTTGAACCGGGAACCCACTGATTAAGAGTCAGTGGTATATACTAAAAGTGTGCATATGGACACTGCTACTTCCGCATAAACACGCGGTTCTTGCTCCCCATGTGTTGCCCCTGATGCCCTAGGGGTTGCTGTGAGGGGTTGCTATAGAACAAAACTTGGTACAACGAGAAGGGGGAAAGATGACGAAAGACAATGCGGAACTGATCAAGCGGGCACGGTACTTCCACGCGGATGACCTTGGGGGGCTTGTCTTGCCACTCGCCGACGCCCTCGAGGCCGCCGAAGCCGAACGTGACGCGGCGATTGCCGCAACCGCCAAGGTTCGGTCAGAGGCTCTCCTGTGGAGCAAGGCCCCGGCAGGCATCGGATACGAGGCGCGTCACATCGGCGGCTACGTTCTCGCAATGCTCACGGTGGACGCGTGATTCGGGAGCGCATGATCCGCCGCTACACCTACATCTGTGACGACTGCGGCTGGAAGGGCATGGAGTCGAGGACCGCAGAGTATGCGGCACATTGCGAGCGGCGACACGAGTGCGGCGTCCACCGGGAGCAATATGACAGCACGGGCGGATTCCGAGGCATACTCGGCGGCTACAACCGGGGCTGCATCTGCGGCACCCACTGGGTAACCAATGAGATAACCGAGCCGTTCTTGTGCCCGAAGGCCACCCCATGACCCCCAAGCGCGAGAACGGCCAAGGCTCCGTCTTCTACCGCAAGTCCGACGACCGTTGGTGCGCGTCCCTGTCCCTCCCGTCCCCGTCTGGTAAGCCGCGCCGTGTGACTCGGACGGCTGCGACGGAACGGCAGGCGAAGGTGAAGCTGGTGGAGTTGCGCCGTGAACGTGAGGCGGCCCCGGACGGCGACATTCAGACTGCCGTGCTGAACGTTGAGGACTGGTGCCGAACCTGGCTCAACGACATTGCGGCTAAGGAGGTTCGCCCGAAGACTGCGGCGTCTTACCGGACGACGGTTGAACGGTACATCATCCCGGCTGTTGGTCGGAAGCAGCTTAAGAAGTTGTCGCCGGATGATGTGCGCGGCATGGTGAAGTCGGTGACGGATCTCGGCCTGTCTACCCGTTCGGCGGCGCTGACGTATCAGGTTCTGTCCCTCGCGTTGAAGGCTGCGTACCGTGAGGGGAAAGTCACACGCAACGTTGCCGACCTCGTAAACCGGCCTAGGACGGCGAAGAATGAACTCACTGTACTCACAGCCGCTCACGGGCTGAAAGTGTTGCAGGCGGTCACAGGATGGCCGCCACCTATCGCCCCTGACCGGCTCGCCTCCCGTTGGTGGGCTGCGTTGTTCACTGGGGCGCGTCAAGGCGAACTGCTCGGGCTCACATGGGACCGTGTCGACTTCAACCGCAACACCATCGACCTCAGCTGGCAGTTGCAACGGCTCGCATGGGAGCACGGATGCGACACGCCGTGCGGATTCAAGCGCGGAAATGAATGCCCGAAACGCAAACTCACCGCACCCGCCGACTGGGAACATCGACACCTCACCGGGGGACTGTGGCTGTCGCGCCCGAAATCGTCGGCGGGTGTGCGCATTGTCCCCATCGTGCCACCCCTCCGTGCCATGCTGCTGCACCGACAACGCGCATCCGTGCTCGAGGCCAACCCGCACCAACTCGTGTGGACAACACCGACCGGCAAACCCATCGACCCGTCACGCGACTCGAAAGCCTGGCACGCCGTACTCGCGCTCGCCGGCGTGCCCGATGCGCGACTACACGACGCACGACACACCGCCGTTGACATGCTCTACGCCGCCGAAGTCCCCGAAGCTGACATCCAAGAAATCGTGGGCCACTCCGTAGTATCCGTCACCCGCGGATACAAATCACGCGGCAACAGCCCCCGACTACTCGACGGCATGACCCGCGCGGCAGAAGCATTCATGCTCGAAGCGCCCTAGCAGGAACGGCCCGATTACTGCAATCCCTCCCAATTCTGGGGCCGAACGATCCGCCTATCCCCATTAATGATGACGGAAAAAGGGGCGAAAGGGGGACACGGATATCACAAAATGGGTGCCACCCGCGCCGGGGGTGGCACCCATGTCTGCGGCAGGGTCTACGGTATTGCTAATCCTGCGCAACGTCGCCAGGCGAGATACCTACGGGGGTACCGCTGTGCCGCACCACTATTCCGAAACTGTCATCGCCAGGCTGTTCCACGCGGCAACCCTCGCGGGCGTGCACGACGCCGAGCACGTGTTCAACCAGGAGCCGGCACAGGTGCCACTGGCAGAGGCAATCCGCATGGCCGAACGCTGCGGGTTGAGCTACTCGGAAGCCTTCGCAAGTTTCGCCATTGCTTCCTCAACGACCTCCGCAGGGTCGCACCCGAGCGCCGTGCAGAGCGCCAGGAAGTTTCCCATGTGAATTGACGTGTGGTTGTTGAGTAGCCGCTTCAGCGTCTGCCCGCCAATCCCCGTCTTCGCTTCAAGCGTCGGGAACGTCATACGAATCTCGGCCTTGCGCAGATAAAGCACCTCAGCTATGGCGCTGTTGTACGGGTCTGTCAGGGTTGGCGCTTTCGTATCCATGCCCGAATGATAGGCCAGTTTCTAATACATTCCTAGTCACCCCCTGTAGTGGGGGTGCGAAATAGTATCCATAAATGAACTATCGCGTCTGAATGTGTGCCATAGTTCATTTATGGATACGAACATCACAGCAATCGCCCTCAAGGTCGATGCGGCCAGAAGAGCTAAGGGAGTCGGGAAGCTCCCACTCGCAACCGCAGCCGGCATCCCGATCAGCACGCTCACAAGAATGTTGAGCGGCAACAACGACTTCAAGTTTTCCAACCTTCTCCGAGTGGCAGAAGCCCTCGACGTAGACCCCGCCACCTGGCTCCGTGACGACACCGGAGCTGCAGCATGAGCCGCCCGGACAACATCATTGCCGCCGCCCCCCTCGCCTATTCGGTCAAGGGTGCAGCCGCCGCGTTGAGCCTGTCCACCACAACGATCGGCCGGCTCATTGCCGCTGACGTTCTCATCGCCCGGTACGCCGGCTCGAAACTGCTCATCCCAGCCGACGAGATAAACCGTTACCTCGCCACGCTCCCATACGAGCGCGAGTAACCCACCCCGCTCTCCCTGCCAGGCGCTCACAGATCGCTGGTAGGGGCTACTCGGCATGTCGTGAGACACCGGGAAACGTACGGCTAATTCAACAGCACTCGCAGGAGTAACAGCCCGTCTAGGCCCGTAAGGGAACCGGGGACAGCCCAGAGACACCACCTCCCGGCTATGAGAACTGCGAACGGATCAACCATCCCTGAGATATGCGGGAGCCCGAAAACGTGGGGGCTTGCTCGTGGCGGGATGGGCACAACAGTTTGGTGTTCTCAGGGATCTCGTAAGCGGGGTGATGTCGGCCCCCATTGATGAAGGAATGCAGTCCGTAGCGCCGTTGGGCGTACGCAGCAAAGCAACTACGGACACCCAGGTAGCCGGGCAACTTCCAACACGGAAGGCGATGGGTCGCAACCCGGCTACCCAACCCGTACCACCAAAAAGAACGGCCCCCTGCATGAACAGGGGGCCACGACAACAAAGGGGAATCAAATGTCATCAACGACGACGATACCAAACCTTGAACGCCGCGTGA
The DNA here is from genome assembly GCF_004403225.1 of Cryobacterium sp. Sr8. NCBI lineage: Bacteria > Bacillati > Actinomycetota > Actinomycetes > Micrococcales > Microbacteriaceae > Cryobacterium > Cryobacterium sp. Sr8. The sequence goes on from NZ_SOHO01000022.1 coordinate 72,806, forward strand.
GAACGAACGACCCTGACACGTCTTGGGAAGCCGCAGCATCCATCACAGTCGATGCGCTCACGGACTTGCAGGCGTGGATTCTTGCCGCCCTCACCGTCAAGTCAATGACGGACGGCGAACTCGTTGACGCGTGCTTGCACAGTGGCCGGCGCGCAACCCCGCAGAGGGTGCGCACGGCACGTAAGGAGCTCGTCATTCAGGGCCGCGTCGAATGGACCGGCGCATACCTACTCACCCAGTACCAGCGGCGCACACAGACCTGGAGAGCAGCATGAACAACAGCGATTATTTCTCGCGCCTTGACCGGTTCGACGGGCTCGACACCCGCGGGCCAGAACCACGCTACCGGGCAATCGTGGAGATCCGCCCCGCACCTTCCGCACCATCATGGTCGCGCAAGTTGACCGCACTCGCCTTCATCCCGCCCCTAGTTCTCATGCTGCTCGCCATTAGCCTGCTCATCACCGATCTGGTGGTGCGCTGATGACCCCGCAAGAAGCACGCGAACGGGCCGCACAAATCCACGCCGACCGTGCGGAGCTGCCGAATGATGACTGCCCGCTCGTAACGATGGGCGGCGGGATCTGGGTTGACCATGCGTGCGGTGAACGTGGGCTCGAATTCGTTTCCCCGATCGCCTAATGGACGCCCTCGCGCAGATCGCCGCAATGGCCGACTCATTCGAGGAAGCCGCATGGGCCGCAGTCAAGGCCGGAAACACCGTGGCAGCAGACGTTTATTGGGCTGCCGCAAACCTCATCAACGAAACGTTCAAGGAGAACAAATGAATGCAGTAGAGGAAATTCAGGCGGCGATTGAGAAGCTGACCGCGCTGCGGGACGCCGGCACCGCTGGCCCGTTCTACAAGTCCGACTGCGAGGGCGAGATCCGGGTCTTCCCCGAGCGGCTCCTGCGCAACGTCAGCCGTGACGAGTCCGGGCAGATCACCAGCTTCCGCTCCCCCGGCAGCTGGGCCACTGAAGAGATGGTCATCGAGTACGAGGTCGAATCGTGGGACGTAGGGCAGGACAAGCAGGACGACCGGATGCGTGCAAACGCTGAGATGTTCGTCACCTTGCACCGCACCATCGACGCGCAACTGGCGATCCTCACCGCCGCATCCGTCGATGAGTGCGAGTGGGCTGACGAATGGGCGCGAATCGGCAAGCCGCACCTGCGCGGCCCCGCCAAAATTGTGCCCATCAACCGGGCGGCGCTTCAGCTTGCCCGCGCGATCAACGGGACCAACTCGTGAGCACATCAGGTGAGGCCGTCCGCAGATACACGGTCAACACGTACTGCACCGCACCATTCACCCCGTTCGGATTCGACGACCTCACCTGCAACTGGGACGGCGACGTTGACGTGTACGCAGACTCCGACGGAACAGCCGTGTTCACCTGCGGCAACGGACACAACAACGAAACCACCATGGGCGATCTGGGGTTCGGCGAATGACCCGCCTAATCATCCTGGCCCTCGTCACCGTCGGCGTTGGCATTTTCACCTCCGACGCACTCACAGTCATCGGCTGCTGGGTACTCGTCGGCGCATACACGACCAAGGCGCTACGGCGCATGGATAGGAGCAACGCATGAACACACCAATCAAACGCGAAGACATCCGCAAAGGCGACCGGGTGCGCGCAATAGCCGAGTACACGGCGACCGTTGACAGCGCACCGATCTATCCCCACCTCGATGTCACCTACGAACTCATCGAGCGCCCCGTGCAGTTGCCGACCGAGCCGGGGTTCTACCTCGATAGGGATGGCGAAGTTTGGAACTTGGAGCCCAGCAAAGGAGCGGGCTACTTGCGCCCTGAGTACGCCCCCTTCACTCTCCTCCGTCCGGTTGCCGAGGTCGCCGCCGAGGTGCTTAGGGACGTTCGCGGCATGTTCGGCACAGGCGCCCTGGTGCACCGCTCAATCGACAAGCTCGAAGCAAAGTGGGCCACCAAGTGACCGCCGTACGGCGTCGCTTCAATATCCGCGTGGTAATCGAGCCGCACGATCCGTGGCCGCCCTACGCGAACGACAACCCGACGGAGAGGGAAGACCGGCTAATCGCCATAGCAACCCAGATCGCCCGCGACTGCGAACGCCATGTGGACGACCTCGACGCGGCCGTCGCTTATGACCGAGTGACCGTCTGTTCATTCTGCGACCACGAGTGGGAAGTCATCACCAAGGCCGGGGCAAGCGACGACGAGCCAGAAGGCCTGCCCGTGTGCTGCGCCGCCGCGCAGAAGGAATGGTTCGCAGGTGCCCGCGCATGACCGCCCACACGCTCATCCGAACTAAGGCGTTCGGCAACCTCGCTGGTTACTGCACTTGCGGCGGCTGGTCTGCCGAATCGGTGGGCGTGGACGAATCATCCCGCAACGGATTCGCCGCGTCATTCCTCCTGCACACACTGGTCGCCTCATGACCGCCCCGTACTACGAAGACGACCTTGTGACGCTGTACAACGGGGACTGTCTTGAAATCACCGACTGGCTTGCGGCTGACGTTCTGGTGACAGACCCGCCATATGGGATCGCATGGAAGAAGGGAACGAACAAGCGGGCTAACTCAACCGCTCACGCTGGCATCCAGAACGACGGTGACACCGCGCACAGGGACGCCGCGCTTGATCTCTTCGGGGATAAGCCGGGGTTCGTGTTCGGCTCTTGGCGTGCACCATTCCCGCAGCGATCGCAAACGCTGATCTGGCGCAAGCCGGTAGACGCGGGCGTGGTTGGTTCTGTCACGGGGTTTCGGCTCGACACAGAGCTGATCTTCATGACGGGCAAATGGCCTAAGCGGAACTCCATGCGCTCATCGGTGATCGAAACCAACGGGGGCAAGAACGCTTACCTCGTCGGCCACCCGCACGGCAAGCCGATCCCGTTGATGCAAGAGCTGGTCACGATGACAACGGGCACGATCGCTGACCCGTTCGCAGGGTCGGGCTCAACACTCGTCGCAGCCTCAACACTGGGCAGGCGTGCGATCGGCGTCGAGATTGACGAAGCCTACTGCGAACTGATCGCTAAGCGGCTGTCTCAGCAAGCCTTCGACTTCGAGGCCATCGCATGACCGCCCCGAAGCCGCAACCCACCCCGTACCACCCGTACCAGTCAAGCCACATCGACTGGCCCACCGCCATAGAAACGGAACTTTTCAAATGACCTCTCCCATCCACACCATCCGCAACATCCTCGGAATGCGCCCCGACCATGCTACCGAAGCCCTCGACCACCTCGAAGTTGCCGAGAACGTGAGCAGCGACGGGGTGAGAAACGAACACCTCACCAAGGCACTCATCCACTCCAACCTTGCACTTGTCGAAGCACTCACACGGAACCGGCGCGTCGAAGGCTGGGCTGGCATGGAGGGGAACGAATGAGCATCGGCACCGCAGTCGGACTCATGCCCGCCACCAGCCGCACGCCCGAACCATTCACGACCACGTTCACATTCGACTGGGTGAAAGCGCCACTGTCACTCAACTACCGAATGCACCGCATGGCAGCAGCCAAGATCACCAAAGAGATCCGCTCACTCATGCACGCATCAGCCAGGCGCATCCCCGACCTCGGCAAATGCAGGGTCGAACTTGTTTGGTGGGTCAACACAAAAACGCGCCGCGACGAAGAAAACATTGTGCCCGTGTTGAAGGCACTCTGCGACGGACTCGTTGACGCCGAAGTAGTTGAGGACGACACGCCCGAATACATGGTCAAGATGATGCCGGAAATTCGGTACGTCAAGAAACGCGAACGGGTCGCCTGCTTCGAATTCACGATTACAGAGGTGGCGGCATGAGCCGGTGCCCCGAAGTGGAGTCAGGCGGCGAGCGATGCGAACTGGCAGCCGGCCACCCGTGGGGCTGCTACATCGACCTCGACAACCACGACGGGGGCCGCGTCGGTTGCAACCACGCAGGCTGCATCTGCTCCGACCTCGACAGCAACGACGAAGAACACGACGTGTGGGGCAACCGCGGGGAACCCAAAGACATCTACGGGCAGGAAGGAGAACGGGAATGACCGTACACAGCATCGTGCATCTCCGGGCGCACCAAGGGGTTACCAAAAGGGCGATGTGCGGCGAGGCACTAACTCTCTCGCCCGCCACTCTCGGCGGCAATCACACGCTGGCCCGCGCCGACACGACGTGCGAGGCGTGCGCACAACAGTCGGACAAGTTTTGGGAGATAGACGAATGACCCTGCACATTTACAACGAGCTCGAACAAGGCTCGCCAGAGTGGTTGGCCGCACGCTGCGGCCTAGTGACGGCCTCGGTGGTCGGCAAGCTGATTACGCCGACACTCAAGGTCGCAGACAACGACACCTCGCGCGGGGTCATCGAGACGCTGGTGGCCCAGCGCATCAGTCACTTTGTCGAAGACGTGTTCCCCAATGCCGACATGCAACGGGGCACAGACGACGAACCCTATGCGCGCGATCTGTACTCACGCGACTACGCACCCGTTGAGCAGGTTGGGTTCGCCACACGTGAATTCGGCGCGCACAAGTTGGGTGCGTCACCCGACGGACTCGTTGGCGATGACGGCGGCATTGAAATCAAAAGCCGCAAAGCCAAGGTGCACCTGAGAACGATCCTGACCGACACGGTACCTGCCGAGAATCATGCACAAATTCAGAGCTGCCTCCTGGTCTTCGGCCGCGAGTGGTGGGACTACGTGTCTTACGCCGGCGGGTGGCCGCTGCACGTGATCCGCGTCTATCCCAATGAGGCATGGCAGACAGCAATCCGTGACGCGCTCGACAAGTTCGAGGAGAACGCGGCACGGATGATCGACGCCTACAACGCGGCCACGAACGGCGCACCCATCGCACCCCGCATTGACCACTTCGCAGAGATGAGTTTCTAATGGACATGACTGAAAGCATCGCCCCGAAATCTGACCAGCTCAACGCCGACGACCTCATGGCCGGCCCTGTGACTGTGACCGTTCGTGAGGTTGCTGCGGGCACACCTGAGCAGCCGGTGTACGTTCACCTGATCGAGTTCCCCGGTCGCGCTTACCGCCCGTCGAAGTCGATGCGCCGCGTCATGGTGCTCGCGTGGGGCGCAGAAGCCGCAACGTACGCAGGCCACCGGATCACTTTGTTTCGCAACCCGGAGATCACGTTTGGGCGGGACAAGGTTGGCGGGATCGAGATCGCGGCACTCAGCCACATCGACAAGGCGCTGACGGTGGCGCTGACTGCAACTCGTGGCAAGCGCAAGAACTTCACCGTGCAGCCCCTCGCCGAAGCCGTACCGAAAGTGGTACGTGACTGGCAATCCGAGATGGACGCCGTAACCGACACGACAACCCTAACCGCGCTTTACAAGGCGATGACCGCAACACCGGGCGCGTTCACGGAAGAACTCAAGCTGGCGTTCGGTGTGCGCGGTGCAGCGATCAAGCACGGCGAAATTGTGGAAGAGGAGCTGATCTAGATGAGCAAGTTCAACATTGGCGACCGGGTGCGAATCCACGGCGAACCGACCGACTGGGACATGGGGACCATTGTGGAAAACAGGTCCAGTTTCGGCGAGGACTACTACAACGTGCAGTGGGACTCGACCGGACTGGCGGGCTGCTACGAGGAGGATCTGTTCCTTGTCTGCGCCGTAACGGATCGCCCCAACTTCACGGCACCGAAACACGCCGCAGCTGTCGCCCTCCACCGTGTCGATGCCCAGTACCTCACCCCGCACCAAGCCGTCACCCTCGCGTCCAAGCTGCTCCAATTCGCCACACAGGAAGGCACCAAGTGACCCCTTCAATGATCACGTTCACTTACGACCCCGAGGTGAAGATGGCCTACGTCAAGGTTTCCGAGCGCGGTGTCAACATGACCGTCCCAGCGGGCTCCGGCGTGAACTTCGACCTTGACGCCGACGGCAACCTCGTAGGCGTGGAGATTTTCGCATGACCACTCACGGAACCCCCACCGGCTACACCAACGGTTGCCACGGTGAAGCGTCTTGCACCAACCATCGCACCGGCCGCATGACATGCACGGAAGCGAACGTCAGATACGCCGGTGATTACGCATACCGGAAAGCTGTTGACAATGGGACGGCCACGGATGAACGGGAAGTGTTCGCAAAGGACAAACGACCGTCACGGCGCGTTGTTGTCGAAACGAAAGCGGAAGCAGCGAAACGACCCAAGCCTGCTGTCAAGGCTCCGAAGAAGATTGCCGCCCCAAAGGTTGCGCGCGTGCAGAAACCACAAACACACGGCAGCCCCTTCAACGCCCGCAACTGCAAAGACAACTGCCCCAACGAAACAGCAGGCGGACCATCCTGCCGCCAAGCACACCGCGCCTACCAAAACGCCTACTACGCACGCGCACGGGCCGGCGAAGGTCCACCCGTCAAACACGGCACACGCTACGGATACCAAGCCGGATGCCAAGACCGCACAACATGCCCAAAACCAGCCGGGGAAACATGCGCTGACATGCAGACCGCTTATGCACGGATGGCTTATGCACGAGCGCGGTACGCCGCATGAAACACCGACGCCCCGACCTGCACACACACGCATTTGCGCACCTCACCTGGTGGCAAAAACTTCGCATGGCCCTGCGACTCCTAATAAGAGGAATGAACATATGACCGACCTTGACATTGAAGACGCTTACAACGCAGGCGCAACCGTCCCCGCACTCGCCATGAAAACCGGGCGAACCATCGGGGACATAAGACAAGTGCTGGCAGGGATCTGATGGCACGCATCAGAACGATCAAACCGGAGTTCTGGCGCTCGCCTGCAACGGCGGGCGCGTCACCCTGGGCGCGCCTGCTGTATATCGCCATGTGGAACTGGGCGGATGACTACGGGGTGGCCGAGTGGACGCCTCGTGAACTGCTCGGTTTTGCCTTCCCAAACGACGAGCACATCACTACCGCGGAATTTCAGAGGCTCTGCAAGGAAGTTGCGCGCAGTTTCCAGACGGACTTCTACATCGTTGGCGGTCGTCGTTATTACCGCATTCCGTCGTGGGATGACCACCAAAAAACGGAGCGGAGGGCGAACGCACGCAACCCCCTGCCCGACGATGACGATTCCACCCCTGACCAGGCAATTACCGGAGTGGAGGAAATGCGCGGAAATTCCTTGTCAACGCAAGGAAAAACACCTGCTGGAAAGGGAAAGGGAACAGGGGAAAGGGAACAGGGGAACAGGGGAACAGGGGAAGGGTCGCGAGCGACCGAGCAGCTATTCGATGAGGCCTATGAGCATTGGCCCAAACGAGTGAAGCGCGACGAAGCCCTCTCCCGATTCCTCGAAGCCTGCAGGACCCAGCCGCCCGAGCAGCTCGCCCTCGCAATCGCCGACTTCGGGGACGCATACGCAGCAACAACCACCAAACAGTACACCCCGGCGCTCGGCGTGTGGCTCAACCAGAAGCGCTGGACCGACGAACTGCCAACCGCACCAACCGCAACAAAAGGGCCGGCAACTAAGGCTGACCAGAACGCAGCCCTGTATCACGAACTTTATGGAGGTGGAAATGAACGAGCCAGAAGCTTTCCGGCTATTGACGCTGGCCTCAGCACGTGACAACCGCTCAGTGTCGCAGTCCGTTGCGATGGTGTGGGCCGCGGATCTCGCAAGGGTGAGCATTACGGATGCTACGGCGGCGCTCACGTTGCATTACCAGGAGCGGCCTGATGTTTGGTTGCAGCCGGGGCATGTGATTACGGGTGCGCGGCGTGTGCAGGCGTTGCGTGAACGTGATGAGCGGGTCAACGGGCCGCGTGCGATTGAGCCGCGTCACATCACGTTGGACCGTGACGATTTCGAGCGGCTGACGTTGCAAGCCATCGAAGCGCACAGAGCAGAGAAGGAGCAGGCCAATGAAAGCAACTGATGCCGAGCAGGTGCTAACCCTGCACGCATGGGGCCTCAGCGCCGCCGAGATCGCCGAACGTGTCGGCTGCGCAACACGCACCGTCATTCGCATTCGGAAGCGTCACGGGCTATCACAGCCGGTTCCGACGCACGCAGGGATACCAGTCACGCAGGAACGCCTCGACGCAGCCCGGGTCATGTTCGATGACGGCGCACCTCAACGTGAGATCCGCCGCACGTTGGGCATGTCGCAAGCGACACTCATGCATCACTTCCCGGGCCGTTCGTGGTCGCGGGAAGAGGCGGCCGACTTTGCCCGTGCGATCCAACGAGCGAAACGATCCGGTCCGAAAGCGGAAAGGTTCAACGGCTAAATGCCTATCCCGAAAACGAAACACGGCACGTACCTGCATCCCGGCACTCCGGCGTACACGGCCGCAATTCTCAAAATCCAGGCCGCAGCACACGGCAATGAAGCAACCAAGGAGAAAAGCTAATGGCAAAGATTGAAATTGAATCCGCATTCGTTGAGGACTGGAACAAGAGCACCAGCCAGCACCCGGCGTGGGGCATGAAGACCGCCGAAGCGCACTCGAAGAAGAACGTCGAAACGAACAAGTACGAAACCCAGGGCCGCACGTTTCGCACCGTCAAGGTGTCGAGAGAGTCCGGCATTGACCTGACCGAGTACACCAAGGGTGACCGTGTGCACGTTTGGGGCACTGAGAGCACGGTGTCGCGCGAGTTCGAGGGGAAAACGTATTACGAGCTGATCGTGTGGGCTGACCGCATCGAGCGCGCCGAGGCAAAGGGTGCACCGCAGCAGGCCGCTCCTGCCGCAGCACCCCCGGCGCCCGACCTGTGGAACGCACCGGGCAACTTCTCAGACGAAACACCCTTCTAGCCCATGTCCTACAGCTACCCCGACAGGGAGAAGCCGACACCGCCTGTTCTTGAGCCGCGCGAACACCGCTGCGGCATCTGCTACGGGCCATATGGGAAATCAGCTATTCGATGCAAGAACGAAACGGAAGGGCGAATCAATGGGAAATCGTGACGTAGCCGAGCTGCTACTGCTCGAAATCGACTACACGCAGTGGGACGTTTCCTGCCGTGATCCACATCTGACCCCTGATGGTCAGCTGGTGGAGTGCCGCCGACAGAAGAAACACGACAACACCCACGCCACTCGGGCCGGATTCAGTGCGATCACATGGGAGAACCCGTGACATACGACGACGCTTACGACCTAACCGACCCGAAGCATAACGACTACCTGACCAACCTTGAAGACGCGGCAGAAATGAGGAAAGACGGATGAGTGACATAGCAGCAAACATGAAGGCGATGTGCAAGTTACTCGAGGGCGACGGGCACATGACGCCGATTGCAACACGGCAGATACTCAGCGTGGTCGAGCGATGGGAAACCACGCCGCGCACGGTCACGACGGTCGAAGAACTGGACGCGCTGCCCGCGCGCACGCTCATCCGAGAGTACGACGGTTTCCGCCGGCTCAAGGAGATCAATGGCATGTGGCTGCTGTGCATCCAGTCGGGGGGTATCGGCGAATCCGACGAGATCGTACTACCCGCAACTATCCTCTACGTCCCGGAGGTGCCGAGTGACTGACCTCCTAGGCGCGCTAAATGCGTTGACGAAACCGACGCGCCGTAAGTTCATCCAGGACAACCCGGACGGCCCGCAACCGACGAAAATGGTTGAAGTTGTGGACGCGCCACTGCTCGAACAGTTGGATGCGGCGATCAGGGGAACGGTCGGTGTTGGCGGCTCAGGTTCGCTGCCCAATGAGCGCAATATGCTCAACGGGGATGCGTTCGAGCGAATGCGGGTAATCAGCGGGCAGGTCAACGGTTGGGCGCGCATGGCTGGCGCTGTAGTCGATAAGGACTCGCTGAGCAACACGCTGAGAACATGGCACGCCAAGTTCATCGGCACGCCACGCGAAGCCCACGTCGTCGCCATGTACACGGGCACAATGAACAAGTGGGCGGCGCAGATCATCGCCACGCTCAACCCGCCCCGACAGCGCGACCTGCCGAATGCTTGCCCCGTGTGCTCAGCGGACACGTGGTGGATGAGCGGCAATGAGTACCCGCGCCCGCTCATTCTCACCTTCCACGACGGCCCCGACATGATCGATAACGGCAAGGGCATGTGCAGGGCGTGCGAGGCAGTGTTTGGGATGCGCGAACTGTCATATGCCATCGATGAAGCGGAGGCAAAAATAGCGTGACACGCCGTGTTTCCGAAATTGGTACACAAAGTGTTACAGACCTGCTACACTGGACCCAATATCGGATAACCATGTAGTTTTTTGGTTCGATTCAGGAAAGGCCCTCGTCAATGCGACGGGGGCCTTTTCTCGTTAACCCCCACAAACTTCCTGCGTCGCCCGCTATCAATCCCCCATCAGGCCACAAACCTCACCAACCTACGCTGCCCTGTCGCGAGCTGGTGAACGTGTTAGGCCAAGTAAGACCGTCCCATGAGGTGCGGCAAATAGATAAACGGGGCGGCGCAGGAACACCTCAAGGCACCAAGGTTCATTCGATCGAATTAACGCAAGGGGCCACATTGTCTTTACTCGATGACGCACGATACCTTGCAGACCTCGCAGACGACACCCTCAGGGCACCGCACATTGCCGCAAAGTGGCTCATCGGCAACTCGACGGTGAAAGACCACCGCAAGAAACTCGGCATCAGCGTGCAAGCCGCCGCGGCTGAGGTTGTCACGCGCGGCGATGTAACCGAGCACTCGTCAGACGGTTCACGTTCAATCACCGCCGTTCGTGACCGGCCTATCACGCTTGCCGACGCACGCGCCTGGATCGCCTCAAGTGGCGACCAGCCCGACGACTACACGCTCAGCATCAAATCCATTGCCTACGGGCTGGAAATGTTCTCAAATAAAATGAGTGCGACGCCGAAGCATAAAGCGCAGGCGGAAACACCCAACGACTTCGACCTCCCGGCGCTTTACGCCGAGGTTGCACGCACCGAGTACGCGCCGCACATCGATTGCAACGCCAGTGGCACGCGAACGACCACCGTTGTTGTCTGGGCTGACATGCAGCTCGGCAAGGTCGGCGGACGCGGAGACACGGCGGGGCTCATCGAGCGACTCGCACAGAAGCGTGCGGCGCTCGAGCGGTACATGTTCGAGAACTACACATCGGACACCGTGTTCATCGACGCCGGCGACCCCATTGAGGGTTTCGAGAATGTTGCCGCGCAAATGTTCACCAACGATCTTTCACTCCCCCAGCAAGTCGACATGGCTGCCGTGGAAATGTGGAAGACATTGGCGCTCATGTCGTCGTTTGGCCCTGTTGATGCTGTAGCTGTCCCCTCGAATCATGGGGCGTGGCGTGCAGGCAAACAGTCACTCGGTAAACCGTCCGATGACTGGGGCCTCACCATCCAGTCGCGGCTCAAGTTCCAGGCCGAACTAGTCGGCCTGCCCATCACCTTCCACAAACCGTCCGACTGGGACGAATCAGTGGCCGTTGATGTTCGCGGCACCAAACTGGGCGTCCACCACGGACACCAAGCCGCCTGCGATCAGATGCCGAAATGGTGGGCCGGACAACAGCACGGGGCACAAGCAACAGCTGACGCTGACGTTTTGGTGACCGGACACTACCACCATTTGCGCGTGCAGCCCACAGGGCGCAGCATCCGCACCGGCAAGTCGAAGTGGTGGCTGCAAGCTCCCACGCTGGATAACGGCAGCGATTGGTACCGGAATCGGGCTGGCGACGATTCAGACCCCGGCCTGCTCGTGTTCCAGATCAACGACGCAGGGTTCGATTTGCAATCGTTGGCTGTCCTCTAGCCCCTATTGCCCAGCGGCACAACCGTATCGCTGGGCAATGTTGCACATATGCAACATGATGTTGCACATAAGCAGCATGTGGGAAATAACCCACAAAGCCGGATGTGGGAAATAACCCACACGCCCGCCCTATAAGCCTTACTGCGAAACAGCCGCAAAGCTTATAGGCCTCACCTGTCCCCCCATGCGTTTGCGTACCAACGCAGCCCAGGGAGGAACGTCAAGCCATTGGCGTAAAGCACACCCTCAGACGTGCGGGAAATGGCAGGCGAGCGGGCTTGACCTGACCGGCCCTAGCAGCCGGAAGCAATCGGCCCGCTCGTCCATTAGCAGACGATCTACCCGACCAATAGCAGCGCCCACCGTCCCACGAGACAAAGAGCGAGACGCACATGGAATCACGCACCCTGCACCGACCGCTGACCCTCACCGTTTACGACGACGAAGGCAGCTGGGATCTCGTGTGCCGCGAGGCCGGCGATGATGACTAAGGCGTGGACGTGCGGCAACTCCCACATGACATGGGAGCCGACACGCTGCTCGTGCGGAAATGTCGCCAAGTGGCACACGGAGCATGACGGCGCTGGCAACCCCGGAGGCTACACGAGCGGGCGTTGCGTCGACTGCGAGGCTGGCGATGATGACTGACTGGACACTCACCGCGGCAGACAGGTGCGACGCGTGCGGTGCACGAGCCTACATACGCGTGACAGTCAAGCTCGAACTGTCAGACGTTCTACTATGCGCTCACCACGGACGCCAGCACGAAGCGAAACTGCGGGCCATCTGCGTTGACTGGGTAGACGAAACCGGCATGCTACACGAAAACAGAACCAAAGCAGAAGGTGCTCACGTATGAGCGACGCCACCAGGGACACACTCGAAACAGCCCTACAAGCGCACATAGACGACGTGCGAGGCGGATACCTCGTCAGCGGCTACACACTCACCTGCCACCTCGCAACACTCGAAGATGACAAGTCGCACTACTACTACATCCAACCAGCGAGGCAGCCATACCACGCCACGCTCGGCCTCATGCAAGTATCCATGGATGACTTCGTGAATGGTAGCGACGATGACGACGAATGACCCGTACTGCTGCCCAGAATGTGGGCAGCGATGGTGCGTGCCGTCACTAGCGCGCGAGTGTACACATGAACCGAAGCGGATGACGAGGTAGTGGGAGATACCCGCTCACCCCCACAGCATGGCGGCCGGGCTCACGGGGAGCGCGCCGGGATAACCGATACGTGAGTGGTTCGACTCCACAGCCGCCAACCAATTAGCGCAAGCAAGCCGAGGCGAGTGAGGTAAGTCATGGCCGGCAAGTCGCTCAACTACAGGCGCGGCAGATCAGGTAGGCCACTCATCAGGGTCAAAGCCCAAGTGTACGCAACCGAGACACACTGCGTCAGATGCGGCCAACCTGTTGACCTTGACCTGCCATACCGCGACCCGGCAACAGGGCGCGTCAACGTGTGGTCCAAGACCATCGAACACCTAGACGAACTCGACAACGAGTCCAACCCCTACGACGTACACCTAGCGCACTTGAAGTGCAACGTCACAGAGGGCGCACGATACGGGGCGGCCAAGCAAGCAGGCAAGCCCAAGCCCGGCAGATCATACCGCAACGACGCATGGTGACACCAAGGGGGCGACGTGGCGCGCCGCAAAGACACCCCCTGCAACATGTGCGGCGAGATGATGTGGAGCGGCACCACAAGCCTCCCAGCCGGCCTAGCAAGGTGCCAGCCATGCAGGCGCGCCGATCCCGTGAGGGGCACCAGGGCCGACCCTGCGCAGCGATACGCGCTTGACTGCGCATGGTGTCACGCAGGGTTCACCGCTGCCAACAGGAAGCGCACGTACTGCACTAGCGCGTGCTCCGGCAAGGCATACAGTGCCACCCACCTGACAAGGGCGATCACTGACCCGCACGTCACGCGAGCACGACGCGATCAGGCAGCGCCCGGACTCAGCATCAAGCGCAGGGCCAAGCTCAACCACGCATGGCAGAAGCAAGGCCGGGCGTGCGCCTACTGCGACCAGCCATCAACCACAGTAGATCACGTCGTGCCGCTAGTAAGAGGCGGCACCAACTACGAAGGCAACCTGACGCCCGCGTGTCGACCCTGCAACTCAAGCAAGTCAGGCTCACTCATCATCGAATGGCGCACGGGCAAGCGGCTCGCGCTCCACGCTGCCATACAGGGAGGGTAGGAGGCTCGCGCTCCCCGGTGAAAAAGCACGCCGAAACGACGAAATCCGTCGAAAAGTGCAGAAATCCTGCCGAATCCGGCAACTTTCTTAGGGATCACACCGCACGGACGACCGCCCCGTGTTCCGTTTTCGTAGCGAGTGACCCCCCACCCCATCACGCGAGAGGCGCTCATGGCTGACTTCGAGGATGGTTCGATCCGTGAGGCGGTCGACAAATCGATTGAAATCAACCGCCATTTACTCCCCGAAGACGCCGGCTTGGTGTCTGCGGCTCGGGCTGTGGCGGATCGGATCGACAACGCGATTGCGACTGAATCTGGCGCGGAGTTGACGAAGGCGTTGTATTTGGTCCCGCATGTTACGAATCTGTTGCGGGAAATGTTGGCGACTCCGGCGTCTCGTCTGAGTGCGAAGGTGGCGAAGGAGGTTGCTGGTGGCAAACTTGGCCAGCTCCGTTCCGCCAAGGGTGGTAAATCCTAAGCTCATGGGCATTGAGGTGCCTCGTGTTTGGACTCCTCCGCTTCGCCCGCTGACTCGGGAGACTTCTCGGGGCTTTGAGTGCATTGATTTCGCTGAGCAGATATTGGGTATTGACCTGGTTCCGTGGCAGCGGTGGATGCTCATTCATGCTTTGGAGATTCACGACGACGGTACGTTTCGTTTCCGTACGGTTGTTCTGCTTGTGGCTCGGCAGAATGGTAAGTCGACGCTGATGCAGGTGTTGAGTCTGTGGCGCATGTATGTCGACGCGGCCCCGCTCATCATTGGCACCGCGCAGAATCTCGACATCGCGGAGGAAGTTTGGCAGGGTGCCGTCGACATGGCGGAAGAGATCCCTGAGCTTGCTGCCGAGTTGGATCAGGTTTTCAAGCAGCCGGGTAAGAAGTATTTTCGTCTTACCAATGGCTCGCGTTACAAGGTGCAGGCTGCGTCTCGGCGCGGTGGTCGTGGGCTGTCGGGCGACTTGGTTATTCTTGACGAGCTCCGTGAGCACCAGAGTTGGGAAGCTTGGTCAGCGGTCGCCAATACGACGATGGCGCGTGAGTTCGCGCAGGTTTGGGCGGCGTCTAATGCTGGCGATGTTACGTCGGTTGTGCTCGCGTACCTGCGCGCACAGGCGCATCTTGCGCTTGGCGACCCGGATGGGATCAACGGCGGCGACCGGGC
The DNA here is from genome assembly GCF_004403225.1 of Cryobacterium sp. Sr8. Lineage (NCBI taxonomy): Bacteria > Bacillati > Actinomycetota > Actinomycetes > Micrococcales > Microbacteriaceae > Cryobacterium > Cryobacterium sp. Sr8. The sequence continues at coordinate 87,927 of NZ_SOHO01000022.1, forward strand.
CGACGATGAGGTTTACGAATCATCGCTGGGGATCTTCGAGTGGTCTGCAACGCCTGGCCTTGACATCTATGACAAGCAGGGGTGGGCGCAGGCTAACCCTTCCCTTGGTCACACGGCGTTGAATGAGCGCGCGATGATTGCTGCGGCTGCTGCACCTGAGCGACACTTCCGCACGGAGAACTTGTGCCAGTGGGTTGATTCGATGGCTGAGGGTGCGTTTCCTGCGGGTGTGTGGGAGTCGAATGTTGTTGGTGCTGAGGTTTCGATTACGTCTAAGCCTGTTGTTGCGGTGGATTTGCGGACGGGTATGCAGCAGTCGGCGGCGATTATGGTTGCTGGCGGTACGGGGCAGGGTTTCGATTTGATCGAGGTTGCCCGGTATGAGTTGGGTGCGGATGTGAAGTGGGCTCAGGATTTCATTTTCACTGAGGCGATGGCGATCCTTGGCGCACACAATCTTGACTCTGTTGTGTTGGATAAGTATGGCGAGAACGCACAGTTGGTGCCGTTGTTTCAGGATGCCGGCGTGACGGTGATTCAGTTGGATACGACGAACATGCGTAATGGCGCTGTGGGCTTGTCTGACGCTCTGATCAATGGGCGGCTGAAGCATAAGAGCGAAGAGCCGTTGAACGTGGCTGTGTTGGGCGCTGCTAAGCGGGTGTCTGGTGAGCAGTTTCTTTGGTCGCAGGCGAAGTCAACTACAGACATAACCCCATTGCGGGCGGCGACTGCTGCCTGGTGGGTGTATACGGCGGGGCTTGTCTCCGATTATGACCCGATGGATTCTGTCTTTTAGGAGGCTCGCGTGAGTGTGGTTACTACTGTTCTGGAGCTTCTGGGGTTGGCGCTCGTTGTGGCTGGTGTTGCCTTGATCTATCCTCCTGCCGCGCTTGTCGTTGCCGGTGTCGGTTTCGTCTGGATAAGTAAGCAGGTTTCCCGTTGAGTATCCTTTTTCGTAAGGCCGCCGAGGTGCGGGCTGTTTCTTTTCAGGACGTGTGGGGTTCGGGCGGTTCGCTTGCTTCGGCGAGTAAGAGTGCTCTGAGTCTGGTGCCTGTGTATGCGGCGACGGGTTTGATTGCTGACCAGTTTGCGGCTGCCCCTGTGGCTGTGTTTGAGAAGGGTTCGTCTGGTGTGCCGTCGAGGGTTGACGTGCAGCCTGATTTGGTGCGTGATCCTGGCGCGAATGGGTTGGATGTGTATTCGTGGAAGCATCAGGCGATCACGTCTTGTTTGCTGCGCGGTAACGCTTATGGGCTCATCACGGCGATTGACAACCAGAGCCGCCCGTCTAAGGTGCTGTGGTTGAACCCTGAGGATGTGTTCGTTGATGAGGCGTCGGGTGTTCCGCAGTATTTCTATAAGGGCCGGCTGGTTCCTCGCGCTGATCTGATTCATATTCCGGCGTATGTTCAGGCTGGTTCTGTTGTGGGTTTGTCTCCGCTTGGCTTGTTCAAGGCTCAGATTGAGACTGGCGATCAGGCGCAGCAGTTCGGTAAGAACTGGTTTAAGCGTGGTGGTATTCCGTCTGGTGTGTTGAAGAACAGCATGACGACGATTAGCGCGGATCAGGCGTCGACCACTAAGGCTAGGTTCAAGGCTTCGGTTGCGGCGTCGGAGCCGTTTGTGACTGGCAAGGATTGGGATTACACGCCGATCACTGTTCCTGGTGGTGAGGCTCAGTTCATTTCTACGTTGAAGTTGACGGCTACACAGTTCGCGGCTATTTACCGGGTTGCACCGGAGGACATTGGCGGCGAGACTTCGGGTTCGTCGTTGACGTATAAGAGTCTTGAGCAGGATCAGATCAGGTTTGCGATGCGTACTTTGCGCCCGTGGACGACCCGGTTTGAGGCTGTGTTCGATCGTTACTTGTTCGGCACGCAGTACATGCGATTCAATCTTGATGCGTCGGCTCGTGCTGACTTGTCGACACGTATGAGCGCTCACGCTGCGGCTATTGGCGCGGGTATTGAAACGATCAGCGAGGCACGTGCGCTTGAAGAGCGCGCGCCGCTTACTGCTGAGCAGTGGGCCGAGTTCATGGCAACCCGCCAGGCCGCCCCGAAGACCCCGGCCCTGTAGTGCGGCACGAAGGAGAATCCCATGCATGATGTTGAGAAGCGCAGCACTGCGCTGCCGGTTGAGTTTCGTGCTGCCGTCGAGGGTGCAGGCAGCGTGTTGAGTGGTTATGCCGCACGGTATAACCGTTACTCGCAGAACCTTGGCGGGTTTGTTGAGCAGGTTGCGCCTGGTGCGTTTGCTAAGTCGCTGGGTGACAAGGTGTCTGTTATTGCCCGGTACAACCATGATGACAACTACCTGCTCGGCACTACGGAGGCGGGCACGCTTGTCCTGGTGTCTGACGATGAGGGCCTGCGTTATGACGTGGATCTGCCGGACACTACGGCTGGCAATGACGTGGGGAAGCTTGCGGCTCGCGGCGACCTGCGTTATTCGTCGTTTGCGTTCCATGTTCTCGAGGATGAATGGTCTGTGACTGAGCAGGGGTTTCCGTTGCGCACGCTGCTGAATGTGCAGCTGGTCGATGTTGCCCCGGTGAACACGCCTGCCTACCTTGATACGTCAACGGGTTTGCGGTCGCTTGCTGAACATTTGCACATGGATGTTGAGCAGGTGCAGGCTGCGCCCCTTGAAGAGATCCGGTCGCTGCTCAATGGCGAAGAGATCGCCCCAAAGATTCCCGACGCAGAAGTGCGCGGAGAAGAGCAGGAAGACAGCAGCGGGCAGGGAGACACCCACCCGCTAGTCAATCTGCGACAGCGAGAGCTTGAGCTTCTAAAGCTCAAGTGAGTTTCACCCCGTGAGCAGGTAGACGACCACTCGCAAATCTTCTAACCATTTCAAGCCCTGGCTAATGCCGGGGCTTTTGTCATTCCTGGGAGGGAATAAGAATGTCCGAATATGCAAAGAACCTGCTTGAACTGCGGGCGAACACGTGGGAGCAGGCCAAGGGACTCCTTGACCACGCCGCGTCTGAGAAGCGCGAACTGACTGCTGAGGAAGAAGTTTCCTACGGCAAGATGACCGCTGACATTGAGTCGCTGCGTTCACGTGCTGACAAGCTCGTTGAGGATGCCGCTTCCGCTAAGGCCGCTGAGGACTCCCTTCGCAGCCTCATGGGCAAGCCGGCCACCCGCGAGACCAACGACGGACTGAGCGACGAGCTGCGTTCGTTCATCAAGGGCGAGAAGCGTTCCGTCATGCTCGCGCCGACCCTCGAGGAAGCCCGCGCGCTTTCCAAGGGCACCGCGACTGCTGGTGGCAACGCTGTCCCGACTTCGTTCTACGGTTCGCTGTGGGAGCACCTCGTTGAGAATGCCACCCTCATGAACGGCGGGGCGACGATCTTCACCACGACCTCGGGCGAGAGCATTGAGATCCCGATCACGACCAGCCATGGTGCGGCCGCTGCTGTTGCTGAGGGTGTTGCCATTGCTGGCACCGACCCGGCATTCGCTAAGCGCACCCTCGGTTCGTTCAAGTACGGCCAGCTGGTCAAGGTGTCGCGCGAACTCGCTGAGGACGCCGGCTTTGACCTTGAGGGCTACCTGGCGCGTACCGTTGGTCGCAACATCGGTAACGCTTTCGGGGCCAAGCTGGTCTCTGGTGCTGGCACCACGGAGCCGACTGGTATCACGGTGTCGTCCACCCTCGGGGTTACGGGCGCTGCTGCTGTTGCTGGCGTTCCGACGCTCGACAACCTGATCGACCTTCTGTACTCGGTCACGTCGCCTTACCGCGACCAGTCGACGGCGAAGTGGCTGATGAAGGACTCGACCGCAGCCGTGATCCGCAAGTTCCGCGAGGGTGCCGGGACCGGCGCGTACCTGTGGCAGCCGTCCGTCATTGAGGGCACGCCTGACCGCCTGCTCAACAAGGCCGTCCTGACTGACCCGAACGTTGCCGGCACTGGCCTTTCGGCCAAGTCGGTTCTGTTCGGCGACCTTTCCGCTTATGCGGTGCGGGTTGTCAACGGCATCAAGTTTGAGCGTTCGGATGAGTTCGCGTTCGACACCGACCAGATCACGTTCCGCGCGACCATTCGCGGCGACGGGCTTCTGATCGACCAGACCGGTGCTGTCAAGCACTTCGTCGGCGCGGCCACCTAATCCCTCGGGATTGATTCGCAGCGCGAGGGGTGGGGAAACCTGCCCCTCGCGTACCCCACAAATTTTAGGAGAGCGCAATGACTCATGTTCAGATGGTCGCTGGTATCAGCGGCACCCGCGACGGCCAGGATTGGCCTGCGATTGGCGGCACCCTTGACGTGCCCGCGGCTGAGGCTGCCGACCTGATCGCTGCCGGGCTCGCTGTTGCTGGGCCGCAGAAGGCCGCAGTGACGCTGCCTCGTGAAGAGCGTGCTGTTGCTCCGCGTGCTGAGACTCGCAAGGGTCAGCGCAAGTAATGGCTGTCGTCGCCGGGCTTATCACGCTCGCAGATGCTAAGGCGTCGCTTGGTATCCCCCTTGCGACGACCACGAATGATGCTGACCTTGAGCGTTACATTGAGGCTGCTACTCCGGTTATTGAGAATATTACGGGACCGATTATTCCTGTCTCTCGTGTGTTCGCTGTTGACGGCGGTTCGTATGCGGTTTTGGTTGGTTGTCGTTTCAATGCGGTTACTTCGGTTGCCGAGTCGGGCACAGTCATTACTGACTTTGTGTCGGATGGTGAGGCGGGGATCATCTATGCCGGGTCGACTGCCGGGTCGCGTGCGTTCACTTCGGGTGTGCGTAACGTCATTGTGACGGTGACGGTTGGTTCCGCTGCGGTTCCGCCGAACGTTGCCTTGGCGACGCGTGAGCTTGTGCGGCATTGGTGGCAGTTGGGCCGGCAGGGGAACCGTCCGGCGTTTGGTAACGAGGGTGTGGGCGAGGTTAGTGTCCCGTCTGGGTTCGCTGTTCCGCGCCGTGTGATTGAGCTGTGTGAGCCGAATAGGCGCATGGCAGGGTTTGCCTGATGCCGTCGGCGAGTGTGGCGGCCGCGTTCAAGGATGCGTTCGTTGCTGCGGCTCAGACGTTGTGGGCGGGCACGGATGTGCAGGTTTCTTTCGGTCATCCGGGGCAGTCGCAGGCTGACGACATTGTGGCGTTCGGTCGTGTGTCGACGGAGCAGGATGTGGCGACTCTTGGCTCGAATCGTTCGCGTGAGGAAACGCTGACGCTCGACGTCGTGTTTTCCATCTTCCGCGGTGGTGGGCCTGACATGGAGAAGGTTGCGTCTGATCGCGGCTACGCCCTGTTGGGTCAGCTCGAGACGTTCGCGCGTGTCACTGACACGACTATCGGCGGCACGGTTCGCCATTGCTTCCTGGTGTCGCATGAGTCGGACGGGTCGACTGACCCGCAGATTCTTGCTGCCGGTCGCCTCATTGAGATCACAGCCCAGTTTCGGGCCCAAGCACGCATTACGTCTTAGGAGCATCAATGCCCAGTTTCAAGAATGTCAGCCCGCAAGGGGATTTGGATTTGCCTCTGGTGGGCCGTGTCATCACGGCTGGCGAGGTGTTTGAAGTTACTGCCGCGCAGGCGGATCTGTTGTCTGCCCAACCTGATGTGTGGCAGATCGTCAACTCTAAGAAGGAGAACGGCAAATGACCACTCAGCTTGATAGCTCTATTGGGCTGAAGAAGGAAACCACCTTCGGCGCAGCCGTTGTTGTAGACAAGTTCTACGAGTTCACCGAGGAAGATTTCGCGTGGGTGCCCACTTTTGCTCAGGGTGCAGGCCAGCGTTTCGGGCAGCGTGTTGCTGCTGCTGACCGGCGTGTGCTGGTGAAGGAAGAGTCCAACGGCTCGCTGACTGTTGAGGCTGTCACCAAGGGCTTGGGTGCGCTGCTTGAGGCCGCGCTTGGCACCGCAACGTCAACGATCATCGGCACTGGCCCCGGCTACCAGCAGGTGTTCACGCCGACGGCCGATGACTACCTGCCGTCGTACACGGTGCAGAAGGGCGTCCCCATTTTGGGCGGCGCGGTTTCTCCGCAGACGTTCGCCGGGTGCGTGTGTTCCGGGTTTGAGCTGTCGGGTGCGAATGGTGCTATTCCCACGTTCCAGTTCAATTTCCTTGGCAAGTCGGTTGATACGGTTGCAGCTTATGCTGCGGCGTCGTACCCGGCGAACAACCAACTGTTGTCGTTCGTCAACGGGTCCATCACTATCGGCGGGACAGTGACGGCTCCGACCGCCTCGGCTCTGGCTTCGGGCGGTACTGCTGCGGGCAACATCCGCGACTTTGCCCTGACGTGGGACAACGGGCTGGACGAGAACGGGTTTGACTACGGCGGAGCGGGCAAGCGTTCGCGCAAGCCTGCTCTGGGCCTGCGGTCGGGTACGGGCACGATTACGGCCGAGTATGACTCGAATGTTCTCCGTGATGCGTACTTGGCTCAGACCAACCTGGCGTTGGTGCTGACGTTCGCTTCGACGGTGGCGATTTCGGCGGGCGTGTTCCCGACGATTCAGATCACGATCCCGAACATCCGCCTTGAGGGTGAACTTCCGAAGGCTGCGGCTGGGGACGTTATCACTCAGGCAATTGGGTTCACTGTTCTTGACAACCGCACGGCTGCGCACCCGATCTACGTTGCGATTGTGACGCCTGAGACTGCGATCTAATGCCGCGCGGGGATCAGGGCTTTCAGGTTGTCATTGATCCCCTTGCTTGGTATCAGCTCAAGAAGGATCTTGACAGCTTCGACCCATCGTTGGCGAAGGCGCTGCGGAAGCGCATTCGTAACGCGGGCATGGTTGCCGCTGATGCAGTGAAGTCGAGCCTGTCGAAGCCGTCACCCGCTGGCGGCAGTTCGCCGATGAGTTCGGAAGTGCGGGCGCAGCTTATTGCTGCGACCCGCATTTCTGTTTCTTTCGGCAAGAAGGCTGCCGGCGCGAAGATCGTGACGGGCTCTAACCGGCTGTCGGCCGAGAACAAGGGCCTGCTCAAGGCGTACAACAAGAAGCACTTTCGGCACCCGCTGTTCGGCGATAAGACGCGGTGGGTTGTGCAGGAGGGTCGCCCCTATTTCGGTTCGGTTATTCAGCAGGCGCTTGATCGGGCCCTGGTCAATGAGATTCAGGCCGCGTTGCGTGATGCGACGGCGACCATCAAGGTGAAGGGCACGTTGTGAACATCGTTATTAGTGGGGTCGCCTACGGGCTTGAGGACTCAATCAGTAAGGCGACACTGGGAGACCTGTATCTGCTCAAGGTGAAACTGGGTGTTTCGGTCAAAACCATTCAGGGCACCTTTCAGAAGTTCGGCGAGCTTGAGGATGCTGTTGACCTGTTGGACGACGCTGATGCGCTGTTGAACTTGCAGGGCATTATCTGGCTGTCGCGTCGCAAGGCGGGCGAGGATACCTCGTTCGAGGATGCTGGTGCCGTGTCGTTCGTGGATCTCGCGTTTGAGGATGACGACGACGAAGCGGGCGCTGATGTTGAGGACCCAAAAGCGTAAGCGGGTTCCGCTCCGGCAGGAAGCAGCAGCCCGCCCCTGACTTGATCGAGGACATCCAGGCGTCCATTTATGAGTGGTTGCCGTTGATCTCGCATCTGTATCCGGGCATTACCCCGTTCAACATTTGGGATTTGACGTTCGATTTTTGGCGGCTGTATGTCGCGCACGCAAACGAGCATGTGAAGGCGAGGGATTCAAGTGGCTAGCAAGTCCCTAATTTTCGATATTTTCGGGCGTGACAAGACCGCATCTAAGGCGCTCAAGGGTGTTGGCTCTACTGCTGAGAGCATGGGCAAGAAGCTCGCGGGTGTGGGCAAGGCTATCGGTGTTGGGCTGGCTCTCGCGGCTGCGGGTGCTGTGGCGTTCGGCGTCGATTCGGTCAAGGCTTTTGCGGAAGCTGAGCAGTCGCAGTTGAAGCTTTCGGATGCGTTTGCCAGGTTCCCGAAGCTGGCCGATACTAACGCGGTGGCGCTGGGAAAGCTGAACTCTGCACTGGCGAAGAAGACCCGCTTTGATGATGATGCCACGGCGTCGGGTCAGGCAGTGCTTGCACAGTTCGACCTGACCGGGAAGCAGCTTGAGCGGATTACGCCGCTGATGCAGGATTATGCGGCGAAGACTGGCAAGGATTTGCCGTCTGCGGCGGGTCTTCTTGGCAAGGCCATGATGGGCAATGCCAAGGCGCTGAAAGAGATCGGCATTGATTTCAAGGCAACCGGCAACAAGGGCAAGGACTTCGACACGATCGTTGGCCTGCTGTCTAAGAAGGTTGGCGGGTTCGCCGCGAAAGAGGGCGCGACCGCAACTGGTCGCCTTGAGATCATGCGCAACAGGTTCGGTGAGATCCAGGAGAAGATCGGCGAGGCGCTGCTTCCCGCCCTTGAAGACTTTGCTGACTTCACCGACGAAACCCTACTGCCCCTGCTCGAGGACTTCTCTGACTGGTTCGTTAATGAGGGGCTGCCCGCGCTCAACGACTTCGCCGCCTACATGAAGAGCGATGTTGTACCGGCGCTTAGGGACATCAAGAAGGCTTACGACGAGGATGTGTACCCCGCGCTCTACGATTTCGGCGTCATGCTTGGCGAAGCCGGAACCGAGGCTGGGCATTTCAGCGATGACACGTCGGGCATGTTCGATGGCATCCGCGCGTCCATGGACAAAATTCGACCTGCCACGGTCAGGATGTCCGAAGGTGTCGGCGTGGGCATGGCGTCGATGATGCTGTGGTTCGCGGGGTTACCGGGCCGCATCAACGGAGCAATGGTCGGCACTGGCACATGGCTGCGCCAGGCCGGCATTAACATCATGGCCGGGCTCGCGGGTGGCATGGGGTCCGCGATGGGCTGGGTGAAGCTGCGCATCAACGACGCGATCCGCGTGATCAACCGCGCCATCGGCAAGGTCAACATTGTTGGCGATGCGCTGAAAGCTGCGACTGGCGGCAAGGTCGGCTTCCACATCAAGAAGATCCCGATGCTAGCCACGGGTGGCACGGCTCTGAGCGCAGGTATGGCGTTGGTTGGTGAGCGTGGCCCGGAGCTGTTGCACATGCCGAAGGGTGCGTCGGTGATTCCGTTGGATCGTGTTGGTGACAACTTGAAGATGGGTTCTCGCGGCGGCGACACGTTCAACATTACGAGCCCGCATGACGGGATGGCTATTGCGCTTTCGGTTCAGCGCAGACAGAACGCATTGGCGGCGGCGTAGTGGCTATTTCGGCAGATCAAATTTATGTGTCGTTGGGTGCGATTACGTTTGGCGATGTTGATGAGTTCGGCGTGGACTGGGCGCTTGAGTCGTTCGATGGGTGGGGTGCTACGGGGTCAACCCTGAGTGTTACGCAGAAGCCGCGGGGCAATGGCGGGTGGGCTGGTGGTGCGTATGCGCAGCCTCGTACGCTCGCCATTGCTGGTAAGTTCTATGCGCCGAATGCTGGGGCTGCACGGGCTGCGTTGGATCGGTTGAACGCGGCGTGTTCGCTCAGTGAAACAACGCTGACGGTGTTTGAGCCGGGGCTTGCACGCACTGTTGCGGTGCGCCGTTCGGATGATGTGATTCATGACTGGATCACGCCGACGTATTGCTCTTGGTCAGTCCAGGTCATCGCCCCTGATCCCCGCAAGCTTTCCGCGACTCTCACTGCGTCTACTGGCCTGCCGTCTACGTCTGGCGGCTTGACTGTTCCGTTCACGGTTCCGTTCAGCATCACGGCGGCGACTGTTTCGGGTCAGGTGAATCTGACGAACACGGGCAACACGTCGGGCCCGGTGCTTCTGCGTATTGATGGGCCGTGTGTGGGTCCGATGGTTACGCATGTTGGTTCGGGCCTGTCTATGGTGTTTGCGTCGTCGTTGGTTCTCAATGCTGGCGAGTGGCTGGATATCGACATGGAGGCCCGGCAGGTTTTGGCGAATGGTCAGTCTTCGCGGAGTGGCTATGTTACGTCGCGCGGCTGGTCTTCATTCACTTCCGGCCCGAACACTTGGGCTTTTACAGCAGCATCTTTCAGCGCGGGCGCTTTGCTCACGGTCATTGCGACCCCAGCCGATCAGTAGGAGACACACATGGTTGACACAATTTATCCCGCGAACGCCGTTTCGGGTGCGCCGTCCTATTCGGGTCGGATGCTTCGGCAGTCTGGTTCGGCGGCGTTTGGTGGCGCTACGTCTGCGCGTCCTCTTGGGGCGCGTACGGGTGTGCGTCCTGGCACGTCGGTTACGACGGTAACGGCCACGGCTACCGTGTGGACGTGTGGCCCGTTTGCTGGTGTTGCGGATGCGGAGCCGGCTGCTGAGGCTGGCGCGTACACGTTCGCGTTTGATGCTGCGGCGACTGGTGCGGTGACGGCCGCGGATGCGACGAACCCGCGCGTGGATATTGTTTATGTTCAGGTCGATGACCCGTCTGAGTCTGACGGTTCGACGGTCCCGGCTGCTACGCGCAAGTATTTGGCGGGTACGGCTGCGGCTTCCCCTGTTGCTCCGGCAACTCCGGCGCGGTCGTTTGTGGTTGCGCGGATCAACGTGCCCGTGTCGGGTGGCGGTTCTCCGACTGTGACGTGGGTTGCCCCGTATGCAGTTGCTGCTGGCGGGATTCTGCCGGTTTGGTCCCTGGCCGAGCGGGACGCGTTGACCGTGCGCGCCGGGCTGAGGGTCTATCGGCTTGACCTGAACTTGACTGAGGTGTACAACGGTTCGGCTTGGACTGGTGCCACAGCTTCTTTCACCCCGGTATGGGTCGCGGGCACGCAGGTCGCGCTCGCCTCTGGGACGGCGGGCCGGTGGACGCAGGTGGGAAAACTGGTCACGTATCAGTTCTATGTCCGGTGCGGCACGGTCAATACCACTGGGACGTGGACACTATCGTTGCCCGTGGCGGCCGCCTTTGTCGGGCAGATCCCGACGCTTGGGACCGTTGGCGTGAACACGGCCGGCGGATACAACTCGGCACAGGCTGCGCTAATTTCTGGCGGGGTCACTATGAGGTTCCTCATGCCCGGTTCGACGAATTACCTGGTAACCGCGCCGGCCGTCAATAACGAAATATTCGGGTCTATCACCTACGAGGCCGTGTAGCCCGCGCGCAAGCCAATCGACCGGACCCTCGCAGCGTTAGTTGGTAGCGGCGTACCGTCCAGCGCACATCTCGTCGCAGAAGTAAAAGATCGCGTTGCCGAATTGTCGACCGTATGCAACCTGCACGGGACTGCGGCAATCGTGGCACTCCACAGTTACCGCGCCATCAGCACGCCGGGAATCTGTGGTCATGCGCTGAGCATACCAGCAATAGGCGGGCACCTTTCGGGGGTGTCCGCCGCAACCCTTTGGAGCGTCATGCCCACCTTCAGTCATCTCACCACGCGCACCGTCTCCACCATGAATTCAAGCACTCGGTTCGGTGCACGCCCGCGGTACATCGTTCTGCATCACATGGCTTCAACCGGATTCGAGGGTGTGTTGTCGCTATGGTCTGCCGCCCGCAAGCAGGGTTCGGCGCACTACGCGATCAGCAACGCGGGCCAGGTTGTCGGCGTTGTCCCCGAGGAACGCCGCGCCTGGTCGCTGTCTTCCGCCGCGTTCGACTCCAAGGCGATCGTGTTTGAGATTGCCAATCAGTCGATGGGCGGGACGTGGCCGGTATCAGCTGCGGCAGAAGAAGCGACCGCGCGTGTTGTCGCTGATATTTGCACCCGTTACGGCATCCCGATCACCCGTGACCGCATCATCGGGCACCGTGAGGTCTTCGCACGGTTTCACGCCGGCTATGCGACCGCCTGCCCTGGTGGGCTGAACCTCGACGGGATCGTTGCCCGCGCCAAGGCGCTCGCGGCTGGAACTGTGCCCCCTGCCGTCAAGCCTGCCGGGATCGTCAAGCGCGCAGTCAAGGCGGTCCGGCCCAAGCCGAAAGCGTGGCGGCTCGTGCTGCCCTCCCGCACGGTCGCCAAACGCATCCAACGGGCGCTTGCCAAACGTGGCAGGTACGCGGGCGCCATCGACGGCGTGTTCGGCGTGCTGTCCTACAAGGGCATCCAGAAGACGCTCGCCGTCGGTGCGGGTTACACAGGCCCCATCGACGGTGCCATTGGCATTGTCGGCGCACGCCTAATCCAAACCTACGCAGCCAAATTCGGCCGCTACAAAGGCACCATCGACGGCGACCTTGGCGCGTTCTCCTGGGCGGGCTTCGCAGCCGGCCTCGAATGACGCCACACATCCACACACCACGAAAGGCGTAACTGATGGCTGAACTTTCGTGGGTGTCCACTGACGCACAAACAGGGGTGATCCTCGCAGACCTGCCATTGCTCGAGGTTGATTCGGTCAAGTCCACCATTGGCCGGTACGAATCTACGATGGCGAACCTGCCATTGCCGGGTGCGCCTGTCGATTGGCAGCGCGCCACCCTTGAGGGTGCGTCGAACCTGATCCTGCTGTCTCAGTCGACGGATAAGAGCGGGCAGCCTGTGGGCGAGTCGGTGCCGATCTGGGGCGGCATGGTCACACGTTGCTCCCCTAACGAGTCGGACCTTGTGCCGTTGTCGCTTGCCACGCTCGAGTCGTATTTTGACCGGCGTTACGTTGGTGACGAAACGTTCGTGGGGGTGGGACAGAACGTCATTGTGGCGACGCTGGTGGACAAGTATGTGAAGGCTGGGGCAAAACCCGGCCTGCCAATTCGGGTGGCTTACACGGGCGCTGGGACGTTGCGTGACCGGACCTACGCCGACCAGGACGACAAGACTATCTATTCGGTTCTGTCCGACCTGATGGGTGTCGAGGGCGGCCCTGAATGGACTGTCGGTTGGGAGTGGCAGCACAACCCCGAACGCATCACCCCCGTGCTGTATGTGGGCGATCGTATCGGGCGCGCTGTCACCCCGGGCTTGGGTGCGGCGGCAACGTTCGAGATGCCCGGCCCCGTCACCGCGTTCTCCCTCGACAGGGACTACAGTGCAGGCCGTGGCGCGAACGACGTAATGGCAGTGTCTACCGCTGACGGCAACACGCGCCCGCAGTCACCTCGGCAAGTAGCGGCGAACACGTCACGGCCCACGTTCGAGTTCCGTTGGACACCCTCAACATCAATCACGAACGTTTCGACACTCACCGGGCACGCCCGCGCAGCACTCACCATTCTCGCCAACGGACCCAAGCCGCTCACCATGTCAGCCGCAATCGACGGTGCGCCAGAACTTGGCACGGACTGGTCGATTGGTGATGACATCGGGTTCGCCATCGGTGGCCTCGAAGACGACCCGGCTAATCCTGGCGGGCGCGAGTCAGTGCCGGCGTTCCCTGGCGGGTTCGCTGGGGTCGCGCGGGCGATCGGTTGGGAACTTAGTTTGACTGGTGTTCCAACGGTCACACCAACGCTCGCATCAACTGAAATTACAGGGGGTTAGCAATGGCACAGCCGGGTTCTATTAGTTCGCTCATGCCGCCGTCTGAGGATACGCAACTGCGGAGGATCGCGGATCTTGAACGGTTCGTGCGGGAGCTCGGCCCATCAATTGCTAAGTCGTTTCAGACGACAACGGATGGCCTCGCCAAGCAGATCGCTCAGATGAACTCCAACTCTTACGCTGCAACCAACGTGCAATTCCTGTCAGGCTCCGACCTCGTCACGGCAAATCAGCCGGTCGCCACGGCCACGTTCGTAAAACCCGCATGGGCGACACGATGCACGGTCATGGCAATTAGCGCGGTAACAACCAACACGACCAGCCAAACAACCGCGCCGCTGTCTGGGTCTGCCCGCACGGTTGTTGCCGGTACTGCGTCTGTGGCGTTTGGCATTGAGACGAAAGCGACTGAGGTTTACACAACGAAGGTGATCCCGTTGGCGCGGTCATTTGCCAGCGCGACCGACATTACAGTGGAAACGCAGGTGACGACTACGGGCGGCGCGGCGGGTAACGCGTTGTCGGCGCAGCTTGCCGTGACCGTGTTTTGGTACGCCTAGTTAGTAGGTGACGCAGCTTGTGGGCACGCCGTCTTCGCCGAGCCAGCCGGGCGCTTGTCCTTCCTCGCATGTGAACGTGGGGTTGAGCATCCACGCCTCGAACGGGGTGAGCGCTGCGGGCGTCGGGGTTGGGGTCGGCGCTGGCTTCGGCGCGGGTTTCGCGGCGGGCTTCGGTGCGACCACGGGGCCGGGCTTCGGCTTCGACACAGGGGCTGCGACGGGGGCCGCGACAGGGGCAGGCGCGTGCGCCACAACGGGCACGTCTGCGGGAGCCGCGACTGGCTTGGGCGCAACCGCAACGGGTGCAACCACGACACTCAGCCGCGCGTGTGGCGTCACATCCTCAGCGACAGGCACAACAGTCGGGCGTACTGGGACCACCTCAACACGGGTCGACGCATACGCCGCCCCCGCTAACCCGCCGACCAGGGCCAACACGGCAACAACGCCGACCAGCGCCTTGCGCTTGGTTCCAACTGTGCCGTTCATGCGTCCACCATTGTTTGTCATGTGACGAAACTAACAGGTGTGCATACACCCGGCTACACCTTCGGCACCCCCACAAAGAGGGTCAACGCTTCCCGCACCACATCGGTCAATGTGCGCCCCTCAGCTTTCGCTTTCTCCTGCGCCGCCACATACAAGGCATCATCAATGCGGAACCCTCGCACAGGGGTCTTCGGCTGATTAGGCATAGCTAATTTTTACACCACAACGCAAGCGCCCCCGGGAAGTGAACCAACACAAACCGGGGGCTGCCCCTAACCAAACCAAACAAGGAAAGGGGTTGGCTCATGATAGCTGCCCACACAAGCCCACCCGCCACGAACAAGGGCAGCAAGTCGTGACCAACATTGAGCCACCCCGCTTCGAGGAAGCGTTGCCCGTGCAGCTCACGCGCATGGAAGGCGTACTCAACATGATCGCTGAACGTGGCAAGAACACTGACCGCAGGGTTGACGGGCACGCGGGCGAGATCGTCGTCATGAAGGGCGAGATCACCGGCTTGCAGTCGCTCACGCAAACGCTCAAGGAGGGCGCGGAGGCTGACAAGAAAACGGCTGTTGCTCTTGCGCTTGCGTTGAAAGAGGCCGAGGAAACCAGGCGCACGAAAACGGAAACCGCGTGGTCGCCGTTCACGAAAATGTTCGCCGTCATCGCTACTGCTGCTGTTCTCTGGTCAGTCCTTAGCCCGCTCATCCCCCAGTAACCATTCATAAGGAGATCCCATGAACATGTTTAGCCCTTACGCGAAGGCCATTGTTGGCGGCATTGTGTCCGGCCTTGGTACGGCTGCGGTCGCTCTCGAGGATGGGGCGGTGTCTCCCATCGAAACCATCTTCATTGTCTTGGCGTTCATCGCTGGCACCGGGTTTGTGTACGCGACCCCGAACAAGCCCGCCGCGTAACCCCTGCATCACCCCTTGCCCCCTGCGGCTCATCCTTTTCGGATGGGTTGCAGGGGGTTTTTTTGTGTGCCCTGTTCTGGGGGTACCACCAATAAGCTACACAATGACTACATCTGTGATACGTTCTCAATAACAACAAAGGCCCCGCAGATTCCCTAGACCTACGAGGCCAACCAACCAACCAACCAACCAAGGAAGGAACACCATGAATTCCACCCCCGCACATGTCTTCGCAGCCAGGAGAAGAAGGACACCAGCAACCGGCATACGCGACAGAAGAACCACGGGGGCTCGGGTGTCCCCGCACACAAACTGAAACACGGGCGACGTGTCGAGCGTCGCCCCCGCAACGGAAAAGTAAAAGAGGGAAGCAATGAACAATGCGGAACTGATTGCAGAGGCGCGGCGGCAGGCGCGGTCGAGCACCTACCCTGAATCGCCCACGTACATCAACACGCTCATTCACGCTCTGGCAGAAGCCCTCGAATCCGTCGAGGTCGAGCGTGACGCGCTCGCCGTGGAGTGGGGCAACGTAACGGTTGACGCCCCCGACGCCGTGCAGGTCACGTCTGAGGCCAAAGCGTTCAAGGATGTCCACACATGGAACATGATGCGCTCGGTTCGAGAAGGGCGCACGCCTCGGGCCGCTGTCGTCACTCGCATGATTTCCAACTGGGCCATCACCGAGGACGGCGAGTGACCCGCAACCGTCGCGTCAAGGGCACCGGTTCTCTCTACCAGCGCGCGGACGGCTACTGGGTCGGCGCTCACTGGGTCACAGACGACACAGGGGGACGGAAACGTGCGCTCGTTGGCGACTGGGATCACGACGCCGCAGAAGGCAAACTAGACGCGCTCGTTGGTGGGGAGAAACTGCCGGCGAACCAGGCCGAACTGCGGGCACGGGATGCTGTCAAGTTTGCGGAAGGAGCCGTGTGGGCTGCGGTCGAATGTGGGGCGATAGAACGGGCGGATGTGAGCTGGCTGGCGGATGGGGATAATCCGTATAAAGATTCTTAAGATTCTTTGTGTTTCGCGTTGACATTCGTAATGACAACCCCCATACTTGAAACATGACCGAGACGCAGAACATCCAGAACCTCATCACCGCCACCATCGAAGCCAAGGCCACCGCCGAACTGCTCGACATGCTCGACCTCCTCGAAGGCGACAAGACGGCCCGCGAAATCCAGGCCACCATCGTTGACACCATCGCCACCCGACACAACCTCAACGACGCACTCGACACCATCGCATTCGCCGACGTTGAATTCATCGGCACCAGTCGCGAAGAAATCGCCCTCGCCATGACGATGGTCGCAGCATGAGGGGCACTCGGGAGGCCGTGCAAGACCTCATGGCCGACAAGGGCATAACGGAGGCCGCCGCCCGCGCCGAGTACGAGGCAGGTGTGCCGGCGCGGTGGCGGACCGGGCATGAAGTCGAACGCAAGTCGGGCGACCCGCTACCAACCAACCGCGCCAACCGGCGCAAGGCAGAAAAGGGCACACGATGAGCGACTGGAAAGATGCACACGCGAACGCGGCAAGTGAGTCCATCGAGCACCCGATGGTCGAAGGGGTGATCGAGGAATTCATGGGCAACGTCGGGCTGGCAGATGTCGGCCTCCCCGCCTATGGCATCCGCAAGGTTGCACTCTACGCCGCGCAGGTCGCGCGGGCGCACGCTCTCGGGTTCGATCCCGAACTGCTGCGGCTGACGGCCGCCGAATGCGGCGCGGAACAGCTCGCGCTAGCGGAACGCGCCGCCACACTTGGCATCCCCGTGCGAGTGATCCCATTGGAGCCAAGCGAGTGACCCGCCCGCCGATGCGTACCCGAACCCTGCGCGTGGATGACAAGACGTGGGCCGCCGCGCAGGAGGCCGCAGACGCGCGCGGGGAGGTTCTAAGTGAGGAAATCAGGAAGATGCTAATTCGATACGCGAAGAAGGGCACGAAATGAGCAATGCGGAACTCATCACGCGGGCAAGGGGTTACGGCACCAACGACAGCTTCACTAACGACCTGATCGACGAACTCGCCGACGCGCTTGATGCGGCCGAGGCGATGCTCGCTAAAGAGCGCGCGTATGGCGGGTACGTGGCGGGCCAGCGCGACTCGGCGATTAGCGCGATCATCTATGGGCCGATTGTGGCCCCGCCGTGGCTGCTGCGATATGCGGAGAAGGGGGCGAAGTAATGACCCGTTGCTATAGCAATGTGCACGGTTGCTGTGAGGGTTGCTATATTGGCCCTTTTTTACCCATCTTCCGAGGGGCTTGGATGCCAGTGTTTATATGAAGTGCACCCCCCCGGACTTGAACCGGGAACCCACTGATTAAGAGTCAGTTGCTCTGCCAATTGAGCTAGAGGTGCATGCTTTCGGTTCGGGGTCTAACCCGAACCGAAGACCAACGATAACACCACGAACCCACAGTTCGCCAATCGAGGGCGCGTTCGGGAGAGTCGCCCCGGATTACTATCCTTGGGAGCGTGACCGAACCCCTGAACCCCTCGCTCGACGACGACCTGGCCCTGGCCCTCGAGCTCGCCGATCGGGCCGACGCCATCTCCCGTGAGCGCTTCCACGCCCTCGACCTGGTGATCACGACGAAGCCGGATCGCACCCCCGTGACGGATGCCGACCAGGCCGTGGAGCGCGCCATTCGCGCCGGTCTCGCCCAGCGGCGGCCGGGCGACGCCATCCTCGGCGAGGAATACGGCGCCGAGGGGTCCGGCTCGCGCCAGTGGATCATCGACCCGATCGACGGCACCGCCGGGTTCCTGCGCGGAATCCCGATCTGGGCGACGCTCATCGCCCTGGCCGTCGACGGCGTCCCGGTCGTCGGGGTGGTCAGCGCCCCCGCGCTCGGCAAGCGGTGGTGGGCGCGCACGGACGGCGGCGCCTGGATGCTCGACGAGCGCGCTCCCGATGCGGCGCCAGAGCGCCTGCGGGTTTCCGGGGTGGCGACGCTCGACGATGCGTCACTCAGTTACAACAGCATCCAGCAGTGGGACTCGGCCGGACGGCTCGACTCGCTCATCGCCCTCTCCCGCCAGGTCTGGCGCACCCGCGCGTACGGCGACATGTGGTCGTACATGCTTCTCGCCGAAGGGCACCTCGACATCGCCGGAGAGTTCGACCTGCAGCCCTACGACATGGCCGCGCTCGTGCCGATCGTGCAGGAAGCCGGCGGGCGGTTCACGTCGGTCGACGGGCAGGCGGGCCCCTGGCACGGCAGCGCCCTGGCCACCAACGGCCTGCTGCACGACGCCGCGCTCGAGGTGCTGAAGGCCTCCGATTCGGCCCCGCCCCGCGGCTAGCAGGCACAGCGGTTAGCAGGCACAGCAGCGCCCTCTACTCTGTATCCATGAGGATCAATGCTTTCTCCGATGTGTGCCTGCGCATCGTCATGCTCCTCTCCGCCGCCCCGGAATCCGAGCTGGAGACCACCAGACACATCGCGACGCAGGTCGGCACACCGTACAACCACGTCAGCAAGGCCATCATCAAGCTTCGCGAGCTGGGGCTGGTCGAGGCCGTGCGCGGACGCGCCGGCGGAGTGCGGATCAGCGACGCGGGACGCCGGGCCACGGTCGGCTGGGTCCTGCGGCAGCTCGACACCCGCGCCGACCTCGCCGACTGCGAAACGCCCGACGGCGTCTGCCCGCTCATCGACGGCTGCGGCCTGCGGACGGCGCTGCGACGCGCCCGGGAAGCCTTCTACGCCGCACTCGACGACATTGTGATTTCCTCGCTCCCCCGGAACCGGTCGAACCAGCCGGTTTCCCTGACCCTGGGCCTCCGCCCACCGGGCTGAGCGCCTCACTTCCCCCCCGTCCAATGCAGCGGGAAACGGGCTCTCGTCCGAATATAAGTATTTGAAATGCTACTTTGGGGAGACACCCAGAAATAAAGGAGACCGCATGCTCTCGACCCAGTCCCTCCCCCTCATCGAAGCCACTCTCCCCCTCGTGGGCGAGCGTATTCAGGCGATTGCGAAGAACTTCTACGCCCGGATGTTCGCCGCCCACCCGGAACTCTTCGACGGGCTCTTCAGCCGCTCGAACCAGAAGAACGGGTCGCAGCAGCAGGCTCTGGCCGGCAGCATCGCCGTCTTCGCGACTTACCTGGTGAACAACCCGGACACCACCCCGGAGGCCATGCTCTCCCGCATCGCCCACAAGCACGTCTCCCTGGACATCCAGCCCGAGCAGTACGACGTCGTCTATAAGTACCTCTTCGAGGCCATCGCCGACGAACTGAGCGACGTGATCACCGCCGAAATCGCCGGCGCCTGGACCGAGGTCTACTGGCTCATGGCCCACGCCCTGATCAAGTTGGAGAAGGGCCTGTACGCCGGCGCCGCCAACGACAAGCCGCTGGCTCCGTGGACCGTCATCGGCAAGGATGCCGCGGGCACCGACGCGTTGACCTTCACCCTCGAGCCGGCCGACGACACGCCCGTTTCGCCCGCCCTGCCCGGCCAGTACGTGAGCGTCACCGTGGGGATGCCGGACGGCATCCGCCAGGTGCGCCAGTACTCACTCTCGGCCGGAACGGCCACGACCCGCGTTTTCACCACCAAGCTCGACGCCGACGGCGAGGTCTCCCCCGCCCTGCACCGCGACGTGCAGATCGGCGACACCCTGATCCTGTCCAACCCGTGCGGAGACATCACCCTCACGGAGGGTGACACCCCGCTGATCCTGGCCTCGGCCGGCATCGGCTGCACCCCCAGCGCGTCGATCCTGCGGTCGCTCGTCGAGAGCGATTCCAAGCGCGAGGTGATCGTGCTGCACGCCGAGAGCACCCTCGAGCGCTGGGCCCTGCGGGACCAAATGAACGAGGATGTCGCACTCCTGGAGGCTGCCGAGCTGGAACTGTGGCTCGAGATCCCGAGCGACGGCGCCCACGAGGGCTTCATGTCCCTCGATGGCGTGACGATCCCCGAGAACGCGTCGGTCTACCTCTGCGGCCCGCTGCCGTTCATGCGAAGCCTCCGCTCGCAGGCGCTGAAGTCCGGCGTGCCGGCCGAGCGCATCCACTACGAGATCTTCGGCCCTGATCTCTGGCTCGCGAGCGTCTAACCCACTGCCGGTTCGACGACATCGGAACGATGCGCGGGTGGTGCGCCGCTGCGCGGCAGTTGCGCCACCCGCGCAACGGCGTACTACCCGCGCAGCTCGAAATCTCCGGCCGGGCACACGTCAGCCGTCGCCGTCCCACTCGGTCCCCTCGAGGTCGCCGCGCAACGTGCCGGTAGCCTCGTCGACGGCTTCTCCGACGGTGCGTGCGAACCGCTCGGGCGGAAACCGCCGGGTCAGCCCGTAGTCGCGCAAATGGTCCTTCACCGGACCCTTCATCTCGGCGAAGATGAGCGTGATGCCGCGGGAAGCCAGGAAATCGTCGAGTTCGAGCAGTTCCTCGACGGCCGTCGTGTCGATGTCGGTTATGGGCTCGGCCGCGAGGATGACCGTGTGCACGTCGCTGTCCGCCGCGGTGACCGTGGCCCGGACGTAGTCGTCGAAGATGCCCCCGTTGGCGAAGAACAGCGGCGCGTCGAAGCGCACGATCACAATGCCGGGCAGCCGTTCGCCCTCCGGGTGCCGCGCCAGGTCGTGGTATCCCCGGATGCCCCTGATCCGGCCGAGCTCGGCCCGGTACGGCCGCCAGGCATGACTGACGAAGGCCCCGAGCGACAGCACGATCGCGACGCCGATTCCCTCGATCACGCCGAACACCAGCACGCCGAGGAAGGCCGCGAGTGACAGGAACGCATCGACCTTGTTCATCCGCACGAGCGCGAAGAAGCCCTTCACGTCGATCAGACCGGCGGCGGCGACCATGACGACAGCCGCGATGGCGGCCGACGGCAGGTACCCGGTGAGGCCCGGGGTGAGCAGCATGAACACCACCATGAGCCCGGCCCCGACCACGCCGGTGAGTTGGGAGCGTGACCCCGCCTTCTCTGCGACGGGCGTGCGCGACGATGACGCCGAGATGGGGAAGCCGCCCAGGAGCCCGCCGGCGATATTCGACGCCCCGATGGCGGCCATTTCCCGGCTCCCGTTGACGTTCTCACCGCGGCGGGCTGCGAACGTGCGAGAGAGCACGGCGGTGTCGGCGAACGCGATCAGCGCGATCCCCAGGGCCGGGACAACGAGGGCCGCGACATCCGCCCACGCCAGGCCGCCGAGCGCCGGCGCCGGGAGCCCGCCGGGAAGCGCCCCGACGACGGGCAGGGTCTCCTGCAGACCGAGGATGGCCGTCAGCGCCGTTGCGAGCACGACCGCCGCCAGTATCCCGGGGATACGCGTCTTTCGCCAGGACAGCACCAGGATGACGGCCAGCGAACCGAGACCGAAGTACAGCGCGGTCGGGTTGACCCGGCCGTCGGCGATACCGGAGACGATGGCGGTCACGTCGCGAAACGGCGACTTTGACGCGACGGAGAAGCCGAGGAACGCCGGCAGCTGCGACACGATCACGAGCAGGGCGAGCGCGTTGAGGTAGCCCACCCGGATGGGCTTCGAGAGCAGGTCGGTGACGAAGCCGAGACGCAGGACTCCGCCGAGGGTCAGGATCAGGCCGACCATGATCGCCAGGAGCCCTGCCAGGGCGACGGCGCGCACGTCGTCGCCGAGGGCGAGGGGCAGGATCACCGCCGCGATGATCGGCGCCAGGGCCGAATCGGGGCCGAGCACCAGCACCCGCGACGGCCCGAACAGGGCATAGGCGAGCAGGGGGATGATCGTGGCGTACAGGCCCGTCTCGGGCGGGAGCCCCGCGACTTCGGCGTAACCGATACCGACCGGGATGAGCAGCGCGGTGAGCACGAGCCCCGCGCGGAGATCGGGCAGCAACCAGGCTCGCCGGTAGCGAAGGGCCGTGTCGACCCCTGGCAGCACTTTCCGCAGCCACGTCTCGGTCATTCGGCTCGTCTCACGGCCTCTATCTTGGCCCATGGCGGGGGCCGCGTGTGTACCGTCGGCCTCAAAGCCCTGGCTGTCGGGGTGCGCCGGAGCTAGGCTCAGGTCAGGCTCCGCGCGTGCGCCACTTCAGTCCGGGTAGGGAACGATGAATCAGACACCATCCGCATCGCCGCGACGGGGCCCGGGCCTCGGCTGGATCTGGGGAGCGCTGGGCGGGGGCGCGCTCGGCTTCGGCGTGGGATACACCTTCTACGTGCTGATCACGCCGGTGCTGGAAGCGAGTACCGGCCTCGTCAGGGAACTGCAGGGGCTCTCGTGGAACCTCGTGCCCTTGCTCACGCTGGCCGGAGCGGTCCTCGGCGGGTTGCTGGTGAGCCGTCGCCGGCGGCGGTGAGCGCGAGTGAGGTGAGCGCGAAAAAATAGGGCCACCCTATCGGGCGGCCCTATTTGCTTCTCAACACTGTGCTTCTCAACACTGTGCCTATCAACTGCGTGTGACAGCCCACCGATGGTGGAGATGCGGGGAATTGAACCCCGGTCCACTGCTGTGGTCATATGCCTTCTACGGGTGTATCCAGTGAAGTCGTTTTACTCGGCCCCGGAATTTGCCACTGGCATCTATTCCGACGAGCCCAGCCCTCGTTTAAGTCCCTCTACACCCCGCGGCTCAATGTAGAAGCAATCTCTCTAAATGGCGTCAGGATCCGGGTAGAGAGCATTCCCGGTCTGGCGGACTTCGTTAGTGCTTTCGCTTAGGCAGCGAGAGCGAAGTCAGTGCGCTTTGAATTGGCACTTATTGTTTTGCAGAGATCGTTTACGAGATAACCCTGCATCCTCGACCCGCTTCTCACAATTGCGCAAACAATGTCGAAACCGATCATCCCCATGGTTCCCCTGTTCCGTCGGCTGGCCGTCGGCACGGGAGTGGGTGACTGTCACACGCTGTTGAGTTTCCAAATTCGAACCCGGAACCTTTCGGCCCGGATGCGACCTTCACTGTACAACACAAGTGTGTGCGGATCTATTTCCGCTCCCCCGCGGAGAAGTCAGTCGCCCAGGTTCCTGCGGGCGGAAATGGCCCGGTCGGACTCGCGCTTGTCCTGGCGTTCTCGCAGGGCCTGCCGCTTGTCGTATTCCTTCTTGCCCTTGGCGACGGCGATCTCGACCTTCGCCCGGCCATCCTTGAAGTAGATTTTGAGCGGGATGAGGGTGTAGCCGCCCTCTTTCGTCTTGTGGCTGATCTTGATGATCTCCTGCTTGTGCAGGAGGAGCTTGCGCTTGCGCCGGGGCGGGTGATTCGTCCAACTGCCGCCGGTGTATTCGGGAATGTGCACGGCGTCGAGCCAGGCTTCACCCGACTCGATGAACGCGTAGCCGTCGACGAGCGAGGCCCGGCCCGCGCGCAGCGACTTCACCTCGGTGCCGCTGAGCACCATCCCGGCCTCGAAGGTGTCCTCGATGAGGTAGTCGTGGCGTGCCTTGCGGTTGGTCGCTACGACCTTCTCGCCACTTTCCCTGGGCACGGCTACTCCTCGAATTGTGATGCGTGTGTGCCGGGCAGGACGCCCGGCAGCCCATCAGTCTAGCGCGTGAGCGGGATCAGACCTTGAGGTAACGGGTGATAGCGAAGTTCGCCGAGAACGCGGCCAGTACCGCGCCGACCACAAGCAGGATCGGCAGCACCACCAGCGCATCGTCGATCCCGACGAGCGAGAAGCCCGTCAGCCGTGCGCCCAGGTAGCCCTGCACGAACCAATTCACAATCGCCACGATCGCGCCGCCGGCCAGCAGCGAACCGAGCAGGGCGGCGAAGACGCCCTCCAGGATGAACGGGGTCTGGATGAACCGGTTGGAGGCGCCGACCAGGCGCATGATTCCGAGTTCGCGCCGACGAGAGAAGGCGGAGAGACGGATGGTCGTGGCAATCAGGAGCGCCGCCGCCACCAGCATGAGCGCGGCGATCCCGATCGCCGTGTAGCTGGCCACGTTGAGCACGGAGAAGATCTGGTCCAGGTACTTGCGCTGGTCCGCAACGTTCTCGACACCGGCGACGCCGGAGAGGCTCTCCACCAGAACGTCGGACTGGGCCGGGTCCTTCAGGTTGACCCAGAAGGTCTGGTTGAGCTGGTCGGGCGTGACGTAGTCGGCCACCGGGTTGCCCGCGAACTGCTTCTTGAAGTTCTCGAAGGCCTGTTCGTGGGTCTCGAAATAGTACTTGTCGACGAACGGCGACAGGGTGGGCGACTCGAGCTGCGCCGTGACGGCGTCGATCTGCTCGTCCGTCGCCTCTCCCGCGGTGCAGGTCTCGCCGGGCGAGATGGCCGTGCACATGTAGATGCCGACCTGGGCCTTCTCGTACCAGAAGTTCTTCATCTGGCCGATTTGCATCTGCATGAGGATCGCGGCGCCCACGAAGGTGAGCGAGATGAAGGTCACGAGCACAACGGACACGACCATCGAGGCGTTCCGTCGCAGGCCGTGGGCGGCTTCGGAGAGCACCAGGGCGAGCCTCATCGGGTCGGCCCCACATTCTGCTCGCCGGTCGGATCGGGTTTCTCCCCCGGGGCTCGCAACCCGAGCTTCTCGGCGAGCGTGAGCTGCTCCGGAGCGTCGTGCTGGGTCACCGGCAGCACCGGCCTGGTCATCGCGCCGGTGTCGCCTGCCTCGGCGTCGCCTGCCTGGGCGTCGCCTGCCTCAGCGTCGCCTGCCTCAGCGTCGCTCGACCCGGGCTTCGGATCGACGTGCGGAACGGGCATCCCGGTGTCTCGCGCCGTCGCGGCGATGGTCGCCGGCTCGTGGGCCGCGGCAACGCGGGCGGGATCCGGGCGCGGTACCGCGGCGGGAGGGAAGGTCAGGGGCTGGGACGGGGTGGGCGCGTCGGCCGGGCGCGGCTGCTCCGCCAGGCGGATCGACTCGCGAGGGACCTCCGATGCGGGCACCGCGACGGGGACGGCGACCGCGCCGGCGGCGGGCACGGAAGCAGGGACGGGCGACGTCGCGGCGGTGACCGTCGGGATCGCGGCCGTCGCTCCGTAACCGCCCTGGCGCTCATCGCGCATGATCTCTCCGCCGGCGAGCTCGATCACGCGGCGCTGCATCTGGTCGACAATGCCGGCTTCGTGCGTGGCCATGACCACGGTCGTGCCGCCCGCGTTGATGCTGGCCAGGAGGGCCATGATGCCGGCGCTCGTGGTCGGGTCGAGGTTTCCGGTGGGCTCATCGGCCAGCAGGATCTGGGGCTTGTTCACGATGGCGCGCGCGATCGCGACGCGCTGCTGTTCACCACCGGAGAGTTCGTGCGGCAGGCGCTGCGCCTTTTCGGCGAGTCCGACCATCTTCAGCGTGTCCGGCACGGCTTCCTGGATGAACCCGCGGGACTTGCCGATGACCTGGAGGCTGAACGCGACGTTCTCGTAGACGGTCTTGTTCGGCAGCAGGCGGAAGTCCTGGAAGACGACGCCGAGGTTGCGGCGGAAGTACGGCACCTTGCGGTTGGAGATCGACCGCAGGTCCTGGCCGAGCACGTGGATGCTGCCGCTGGTGGGCTTCTCTTCCTTGAGCATGAGCCGCAGACAGCTGGACTTACCCGAGCCGGACGCGCCGACGAGGAAGACGAACTCCCCGCGCAGAACCTCCAGGTCGATGGAGTTCAGGGCAGGGCGGGTGGTCCCTGGATACTTCTTGGTGATGTGGTCAAAGCGAATCATGTCCTTGTGAGCCTAAGCACGCATCCGGGATTATGCGACTGCGACATACCTAAGCGCCGACTGCGCTCCCCCACGGGCCCGCCTCAATCCTGCGGAGCCTGCTTGCGCCAGCGGATGCCGGCGGCGATGAAACCGTCGAGGTCGCCGTCGAAAACCTGGCTCGGGTTGTTGACCTCGTAGTTCGTGCGCAGGTCCTTGACCATCTGGTACGGCGCGAGCACGTAGCTGCGCATCTGGTCGCCCCAGCTCGCCGTGATGACCCCCGCGAATTCCTTCTTGGTGGCCGCTTCCTGCTCCCGCTGGATGAGGAGCAACCGCGACTGCAACACCCGCATGGCGGCGGCGCGGTTCTGGATCTGGCTTTTTTCGTTCTGGCAGCTCACGACGGTGCCGGTCGGGAGGTGGGTGATGCGCACCGCGGAGTCGGTCGTGTTCACCGATTGGCCGCCGG
Source organism: Cryobacterium sp. Sr8 (assembly GCF_004403225.1). Classification (NCBI taxonomy): domain Bacteria; kingdom Bacillati; phylum Actinomycetota; class Actinomycetes; order Micrococcales; family Microbacteriaceae; genus Cryobacterium; species Cryobacterium sp. Sr8. Next base: position 114,375 of record NZ_SOHO01000022.1, read on the forward strand.
GACCGCTCGACCGGAAGACGTCGACGCGGATGTCGTTGTCGGGGATCTCCACCGACTCCGTCTGCTCGATCAGGGGCACGACCTCGACCGCGGCGAACGACGTCTGCCGCTTGCCGGCCGAGTTGAACGGGCTCATCCGCACCAGCCGGTGGGTGCCGGCTTCGACGCTGAGCGTTCCGAACGCGTAGGGCGCGTCCACCTCGAAGGTGGCCGACTTGATGCCGGCTTCCTCGGCGTAGCCCACGTCGAGCACCTTGACCGCGTAGTTGTGCTGCTCGGCCCAGCGCATGTACATCCGCAGCAGCATCTCGGCGAAGTCCGCCGCGTCGACCCCGCCTGCACCGGACCGGATCGTGACCACCGCGGGTCGTTCATCGAACTCGCCGTTCAGCAGCGTGTGCACCTCGAGTTCGCCGAGCACCTTCTGCAGGCCGGCGAGTTCCACGAGGGCCTCGTCGGCCGACTCCTGGTCGTCTTCGCCGTGGGCGAGCTCGACCAGGACTTCCAGGTCGTCGAGCCGCGACTCGATGCTCTCGATCCGCGCGAGTTCGGACTGGCGGTGGCTGAGGGCGCTGGTGACCTCCTGGGCGCGCTCGGTGTCGTCCCACAGGTCCGGCTCACCGGCCCGGTCGCTGAGCTCGGCGATGTCGGTGCGCAGCCGATCAACGTCGACCACCGCCCGGATGTCGCCAAACGTGGCCCGCAGTGCGGCGATCTGCTCCGAAATGTCCAGGTCAATCATGTCGGAGCCCAGCCTACCGGGCCTGCCTCGAAGCGTGCTCGGCGCGTGAGCAGCGCTCGCTCAGGCTGGCGTAGCATCGGAGGCGATGAGCAACGCAGAGCGCCCCTTCAGCCTGCGCTCCGTCGCACTCGCGGCCTTCCTGCCGACCCTGCTCTTCTCCATCGGCGAGGGCGCGATCATCCCGCTGATCCCGATCGTGGCGAACAACCTCGGCGCCTCGCTCGCCGTGGCCGGTTTCATCGCCGCGATGGTCATGGTGGGCGAACTCGTCGGCGACATCCCGGCCGGCTGGGTGGTCTCCCGGATCGGCGAACGCAATTCGATGATCTGGGCGTCGATGCTGACGATCATCGCCGTGCTCATCTGCGTGGCCGCCCCCAATCCCCTCGTCCTCGGCGTGGGCATCTTCCTCGTCGGGATCGCCACCGCCGTCTTCGCGCTCGCCCGCCACGCGTTCATGACCAGCTACGTCCCGATCGCCTACCGCGCGCGGGCGCTCTCGACCCTGGGCGGGATCTTCCGCGCCGGGTGGTTCATCGGGCCGTTCATCTCGGCCGGCCTGATCCACCTCACCGGCAGCACGGTGGCGGTGTTCTGGGTCTTCATCGTCTGCTGCCTGGCGGCGGCCGGCATGCTGCTCCTGCTGCCCGACCCGGTCAGCACGTTCGGGCCTCCCGAGGCCGCGGTCGCGGCGGACGGCTCGGTGCACACCGCGGGCGAGGAGCTGGCCGCACAGGAGTCAACCGGCCTCTTCCGGACCATCTGGAACAACCGCGGGGTGCTCGCGCGGCTCGGCACCGGAGCCGGCCTGGTCGGCGGCATGCGGGCCAGCCGCACGGTCATCCTGCCGCTCTGGGCCGTCAGCATCGGGATCAGCGAACCCGACATCGCCCTCATCATCGGCATCGCCGGTGGCATCGACTTCGCCCTGTTCTACGTCAGCGGCCAGGTCATGGATCGGTTCGGACGCATCTGGACCGCCCTCCCGTCGATGATCGGGCTGGGGGTCGGCCACATCATGCTCGCGTTCACCCACGACTTGCCGAGCAACGTCGAGTGGTTCATCGGGGTCGCGATGTTCCTCTCGCTCGCGAACGGGATCGGGAGCGGCATCCTGATGACCCTGGGCGCCGACCTGGCACCGAAGGCCAGGCCGGCCCCGTTCCTGGGGGCCTGGCGGTTCACGGGCGACTTCGGCAGCGCCGCCGCCCCGCTGGCCGTGGCCGGCCTGACTGCCGTCGCCTCCCTGTCACTGGCGAGCGCCGTGATGGGCGTGTTCGGGCTGTTCGGGGCCGTGCTGCTCGGCCGGTACATCCCGCGGTACGTTCCGCGCCGGGGCCGCCCGAGCGCCTGAGCGTGCGTGGTCGGGCGCCGCGGGGGTGTTGGATGGAGTCATGCCCCTTCACGGAGAATACGAGCCCACGCCGACGACATGGGTGCGCGACCAGGTCGAGCTGTACGAACGGTCCGGCGGCACCGAGGGGACGACCCTGCGCGGGATGCCCGTGATCGTGCTGACCACGCTCGGCGCGAAATCCGGCAAACTGCGCAAGGCAGCGCTCATGCGGGTCGAACACGAGGGCCGCTACGCCGCCGTCGCTTCCCTGGGCGGCAGCCCGAAGAACCCCGTCTGGCACGCCAACGTGCTCGCCCACCCCGTGGTGGAACTCCAGGATGGCGAGCACAAACGGGACATGCTCGCCCGTGAGGTGTCCGGCGCCGAGAAGGCCGAGTGGTGGGCCCGTGCCGTCGCGGCCTTCCCCGACTACGCCGGCTACCAGGAGAAGACCGAGCGGGACATCCCCGTCTTCGTGCTCGAGCCGGTCGCCCCCGAATCGAGCGCCGGAGCGTAGCGGTGGCTCGTCCGCAGCTGCCCGGCCCCCGGATCGACCCGATCACGCTGATCGACCTGACCGAGAACGATGGTGCTCTGCTGCGCCCCGGCGACAGCCGCGACGGCGAACGTTTTGACGGGATCGACCTGGCCGGCCGGGACCTCACCGGGATCACCTTTCGCGAGTGCGAGCTTCGGGCCGTCTCGCTCGATGCCGCGAAACTGCGCGGCGCCTCGCTGTCGGACTGCGTGGCCGCCGACCTGAACGCCGCCGTGTTCAGCGCCCCGCGTTCGACCTGGCGCGACGTTCGGATTGAGCGCTCCCGTTTGGGTTCCGCCGAGGTCGGCAACGCCAGGCTGAAAGACGTCGACCTGCGATCGAGCGATTTCGGCGCGATCCACGGCCTCGAAGGCCTCCGCGGTGCCGTGATCGACGACTCCCAGCTCAGCCTGCTGGCTCCCCTGCTCGCGGCGCATCTCGGCATCCGCGTCGAGTAGCCCGGTCGGCGTCCGCGCCCCGTGAGAAGTGTCTTAGGGGATCGCGCCCGCGGTGAGCTCCAGGTCGGACCTGGGCCGCTCGCGCTGGGTCGCGATTGCTGCGCCCGCCGCGACGCAGACGACGAGGATGGCGACCTGCTGCAGGGCTGTGAACGTCTCCCCCAGCACGAGGAAACCGAACACCGCGGCGATGACCGGGCCGAAGCTGGTGATGATCGCGTAGAGGCGCGGGGTAATCCTCCGCAGGATGAAGGTGTCGACCGTATACGGGAAGGCCGACGACAGGGCGCCGACCGCGAGCAGCAGCCCGAGGATCCGCCAGTCCAGGAGTGCCCAGTCGACGGTGATCAGGGCAAGGGGAACCAGCAGGGCCAGGCTGACGATGCTGGCCACCGAGATGCCCTCGAGGCCGGGGAAGGCGGTTGCCACGCGGCGGGTGAGCAGGATGTACGCCGCCCACGAGGCGGCGGCGGTCAGGCCGAACACGATACCGAGCGGGTCGAGGGTTCCGTCGGTCCAGGTGAGGAGGAAGACCCCGGTCGCCGCTGCCGCTGCAAAAACGAAGTCGAGGAGCCGCCGTGAGGCGGCCAGCGCGAGCCCGAACGGCCCGAGGAACTCGATGGTGGCCGCGATTCCGAGCCCGAGAATGTCGACGGCCTGGTAGAACGACAGGTTCATCACGGCGAGCACGACGCCGAGCATCAGGGCCGGCCACAGCCGGCGCCAGGTCAGGGTGGCGAGTTTGGGACGGTAGAAGGGCAGGACCGTGCAGGCCATGACGAGCTGCCGGGCCGCGACAACGACCGGCGAGCCCACGACCGGGATCAGGAGCCCGGCGAGGGACGACCCGAAATTGATGCTCACTTCGGTGACGAGCTGTGTGCCGGCACCGATCATCCGGTCGCGCTTCTCAGTCACAGTGCTCCTCGTCGGCGCCGAGGGAGGCGCGCTACCGAGATTACCGGTTGGGAGCACCGGACCGGCGCAGCCGGCCCGGCCGAGGAGACGCGGCCTTAGGCGTCGAAGGGAATGAAGCTGTAGTCGCTGGTCAGGTGCTCGTGTTCGCACGCGCCGCAGTAGAGCACGCCGGTGCTCTGCATGGCGGTGACCCGGGGGGAACACTGCACCACCTTCGGGCCGCAGCACGGTGAGATCACCATGAATGAGCCGGCGAGGTCGGGGTCGTGTCCGCTCAGGCCACGCAGGTGGTGCGCGCCCTCGCAGGGCAGTTCAGAGTCAAAGTCGAGCAGGGAAACGGTATCGGAGTCAAGCAAGGAATCCATGGGGCACGGTTCAATCGCGGGAGAAGTTTGTTGGCGCGGAGGGGATCAAGACACCTCGGTGGCGACAGCACCGGATGGGACAACGGCGTCGGCCCCGGGCGATGAAGGCCCGGGAGAACCCGTCGGAATGTCCAGGCGGGCACCTGCCGGACACACGCGAGGAGCTTCCCCAGGAACAGGAAGCTCGTTCGCAAATTTGGATTCTGAGTACCATACACGGCGAACCTGAGGAATTCTACGACTTACGAAACACGGCTCCCGCCGGGAGGGGACTCCCTAGCCGAACACCGAACGGGCAACCGCGGTCACCTCGAGCGGGATGCCCGCCGGAAGGAGCAGGGCGAGCACCGGGGGCCGCCAGTGCGCGCTGAGCGAGACCGTCGCGCTCTGCCCGTCGACCGACAGCGCACGGCTCACCCGCAAGCCGTCGAATTCGGCGTGCGGCGCCGATGCAAGGTAGTCCCGGACCGCGTCTGCCACATCTGCCGACCGGAGCTCCGGCCTCACCCCCGCCGCGGTGATCCTGACCGCGTCCAGCGGGAAGGCCTCGGCGCCGGCCAGCGCGGCCCCGTCCGCGAGGGTGAAAAGCTTCTTACGCTCGAGGTAGAGGGATGTCGCGGCGGCGACGCCGAGGATCAGCACCAACGAGACGCAGCAGTAGAAGATGGTCAGGATGAGCGTCGACCCGTCCTCGGCCGGGAGGGTGGGGCGCCCGCCGCGACGGGTCATCCCGAGCCCCGGAATCGCGACACGGTCTGGGTGGCCGAGGACTGGACGAGGATACCGGCGGGCCTTCCGAGCGACAGGAGGTCAGGGACGAAGGGCAGGGCCACGACGACGCCGACGGTGACGACGACGCGGCCCTGCCGCGTCAGGCAGGTTCCTGGCGCCGGCGCACACCGGATCCGGACGGCGGCGGATTCGGTCGGGATGCCGTAGTCGGCGAGCCCGAACTCGACCGCGCGCTCTGCGCGGACGGTGGCCTGGGCCTCGTCGGGAGCCTGCACGTAGACGCGGGCGGCCTGCCGGGCTGCGCCCTCGACGGCCAGCGTCCCGGCCTGCACCGCCGACAGGGCCAGCACCAGGTAGACGAGGGGAACGAGCAGGATCAGTCCGGCCGTGATGAACTCCAGCGATGCGGACCCGGCCTCGGCATCAGCGCCGAACCTGGCACCGGGCCTCGGGCCGGGCCTCGGGCCGGGCCGCCCGGCGCGCCTAGCCGGGCGACTCGACGGCCGCACGGCCGACCACCTCCAGCCCGCGATCGGGCCCGATCAGCCCGAGCAGCGGAAGCGGGGCCACGACCCGCACCTCCGCGCTCCGATGCCCGGCGAACACGCCGTAGCCGGCCTCGACGTGGCGCGCGTACGACGGGCCGAGGGCGGTCGTGATCAGGTCCCTGGTGCGTTCGGCACCCTCGGCCGGACCGCTGTCGGCCAGTGCCGCGAACCGCGCTCCCTCGGCCGCCGCATCCTGAACCGTGTTCCGGATGTGCAGCGCGAGCGCGAGCTGCATCACCGACAGGGTCAGCACGGTGAGCAGCGAGACGACCATGACGAACTCGGCAACCGCGGAACCGGCCTCCGCCGTGATCGCCGCCCGGGGGCGCAGCCAGGGTCCCGACACGACACGCGCCTCGTCAGAACCCGGCGACCCGGTTGATCGCCTGCTCGAAGACGCCGCTCAGCGCGGGGCCGGCGAGACCCCAGAGGAGCACGACCAGCCCGGCCGTCATCAGGGTGATCAGCACCCAGCCGGGCACATCCCCGGTCTCGTCCCGCCAGCGGTTCAGGATGCGCCTTCTCAGCCCTGTCATGGTCTCCAACTTTCCTGGGTGGGGTTGCTCGGATACGACTTTCAGAAGCCGGCCTGCAGCGCGACAAAGCCGGGGAAGACGGCGAACAGGATGGTCAGCGGAAGGATGAGGAAGACGACCGGAACCAGCATGGCCACTTCCTTCTTTCCGGCCACCTCGAGCAGGTCGCGCTTGGCCTCTTCCCTGGCGTCCTGCGCCTGGGCGCGCAGCACCTCGGCCAGCGGCGACCCTCGGTCCAGCGCCCCGGTGACCTGGTCGACAAAACGGGTGAGCGCGGGCACCTGCACCTGGCGGGACAGGGTGTGCAGGGCGGAGGCGAGGGGAACGCCGGCGTGCACGTCGGCCACGACCGTGGCTAGTTCACGGGACAGCTCCCCCGAACTCGTGCCGGACACCCGCCGCAGCGCATCGAGGATCCCCTCGCCCGCCGACAGCGACAGGGTGAGGAACTCGAGGATCGTGGGCAGCTCGCTTTTCATGCGCGACAGCCGCACGGTGGCGGCGCGGCGCAGGAGCTGGTCGCGGACGAGCGCCGCGCACACCCCGGCTATGACCGGGAGCACGACCTGGGCGGCCAGGGGCATCGTGCGGAACGCGGGCACCGCCAGCACGGCCACGGCGCCCCCGGCGAGGGACACGATCGCCCACACGAGTTGGTCGGAGCGGAACCGGTCGACGCTCCAGGCCGAACCCGATTGGCGGAGCCGCCGCTGGGTCGTCTCGGCCCCGCCCAGGAGGGACGAGAGCGCGTCCCTGAGCCGATGGAAGCCCGGCGAGAATAGCGTGCCGAGCACGGGAATCGGATCGACGGAGGTGCGCCCGACGAACGCCCGCGCCTCGGGCGAGAGGTCGAGCAGGTACGGCGCAAGCCTGTTGGCGAGCCGCGGCCGGCTGAGCCTCGGCGCGAGGCTCACCAGCGACCACAGTCCGACGCCGAGTGCGGTTCCGCAGAACACGCCCCAGGCCAGCTGCGCGCTCACCGGAACCACCGCCGTTCCTCGGGGAGCCGCCCGAGCCTGACCATGACGCGGTAGGCCAGGGCGGAGACGACCAGGCCGCCGAGGATCACCATGCCGCCGGCCGGTGTGTTGTACGCAAGGGCAGCCTCAGGGCGCGAGGCGAGCAGTAGGAGCACGATCCACGGCGCGGCGACGCCGAGCCTGGCCGAGTTCACGATCCAGGACTGCCGGGCCTCGACCTCCGACCGGATGGCGGCATCCTGCCGGAGCCAGGCGGCGAGGCTGCGCAACACGATCGTCAGGTCGCTTCCGCCGACGTCCCTCGCCATGCGCAGGGTCTCCAGGATGCGGTCGGCGATGGGGTCGGAGAGGGACGCCTTGAGCTCGTCGATGCAGTGTGCGAAGTTTCCGGTCGCGCGATACTCGCGCTCGAACGTCGAGAAGGCGATGCGGCCGGCCGCCGGACCGGACTGCGCGAGGCTGCTCACGCTGTCGGGCAGGGCGAGTCCGGACCGGACCGCGGAGACCAGGTGGTCGACCACGTCGGGCCAGACCGTGCGATTGGCCCTCCGGCGAGCGCGGGCGCGCCAGGACACGAGCAGCGAGGGGAACACCATCGCGGCCAGTCCGGCCACGGCGGCGAGCGCCTGTACTCCGAGCATCGCCTGCGCGAGCGCCGCGGAGGCGAGTCCCACGGCCAGTGAAACGGCGATGAAGACCGAGACCGGGACCCCGCCGAACCCGGCTTGCGTGAGGCGGGAGCGCATCCGCGTCTGAACTCCTGCCCGGGCTGCGACCGCGGCTCTCTCGCGTGAGGGCCAGAGGAACGGAGAGGCGACGAGCAGCAGGCCCGCGGCCAGGAGGCACCCCAGTGCGAGCGTCATGCCGCTCCCCGCCGGAGCACGAGCGCCGGGTCGAGGCCCGCCGCGCGGAACTTGGCGAGCTTGGTGGGGAAGCCGCCGGTCGGCTCGAGGGTTCCCGTCAGGGCCAGGAAGACCGGGCTGGCCTCGATCATCGGGCCGGCGAGTTGCCCGCTCGGCGCGATGATCTCGGTGACCCGTCGGCGTCCGTGGCGATCTATCTCGCAATGCACGACGATGTCGATACAGCCGGCCACGGTGGGCAGCACGAACGACGAGTCGATGTTCCGGCCGGCCAGCAGCGGCAGCGTCGAGAGCTTGGCGAGGGCGTCCCTGGCGCTGTTGGCGTGGATCGAGCACATGCCGGGAAGCCCGCTGTTCAGGGCGATCAGCAGGTCGAGGCTCTCGGCCTCGCGCACCTCGCCGACCACGAGCCGGTCGGGTCGCATCCGGAGGGACTCCTTGATCAGCCGCCGCAGGGTGATCTCGCCCGTCCCCTCGAGGCTCGGCTGACGGCACTGCATGGCTACGACGTCCCGCGCCGAGAGGTCCAGCTCGAAGGTTTCCTCCACCGTCACGATCCGTTCGCCGGGCCTCGTGGACGACAGCAGGGCGTTCAGCATCGTGGTCTTGCCCGTCTGCGTGGCACCCGAGACCAGGATGTTCTGCCCGGCGAGCACGCACATCCGCAGGAACTCGGCCGCCTGCTGGGTGAGCGAGCCCAGCCCGACGAGCTGGTTCAGGTCGCGGATGCGCCGGGTGAACTTGCGGATGTTGACCGCCCAGTGCTTCCGGGTGATGTCCGGGATGACCACGTGCAGCCTCGACCCGTCGGGCAGGGAGGCATCAACGAAAGGCGAGGAGAGGTCCACGCGGCGGCCGGAGGCCTGCAGCATCCGCTCGACCAGGTCGCGCACCTCCTGCTCGGTGAGCACCATGCCGGTGAGCTCGGAGACTCCGTCGCGGGCGATGAAAACTTGGCTGGGTCCGTTGATCCAGATCTCCTCGATCCCGGGGTCGTCGAGGAACGGTTGCAGGGCGCCGAAGCCGGTCAGGGAGGCGACGACCTCCCTCGCCGCCTGGCGTTCGTCGGCGATCAGCGGCAGCGAACCGCCGAGGGCGCGCTCGCTGTAGCGCTGCAGTTCGTCGCGGACGTACTGTTCGGCGAGGCCGCCGTCGGAGGCGAGGTCCACGCCCTCCCGGCGCACGCGCATCCGTACCTGCTCGGTGATGATGCGCACGGCCTCGCTCATCCCTGCATGATGCTCCACCCCGGCGGTGGCCGTTGAACTTATCCACAGCCCGGCCCTGGCGCAGTCTGCATTCGGGTCGTTTCACGTTGAGTTGCGGAAAAAGTACCTTCAATTTCCCAACGCGCGCGATGTCAAGCTGAGTGGAGCCACTCGGGTTAGTTTGTGACGGCTGTGTCGGGGATGTTGATTCCGACGGTGCCGGCTGGTG
>NZ_SOHO01000062.1:0-12446 GCF_004403225.1 Cryobacterium sp. Sr8
TCATGAACGAACTCGCGGATCTCCGCCGTGGTGAATCCTGGGCTTATCGACATTCCCCTGCCTCCTTCTGATCGTGAACTGACTCACAATCAGCCTGACGCAGAGGGGACGCCGGGAATTGTTTGCACGCGTTCCAGTTCCGGCTCATAGTCCGACACGCGGGTGGCAATCTCAGTGTCGACTTCCTCGATTTGTTGGTCGAGGAAATCAATGTGAGCGAGCATCTGCTTGACGAGAACTCCGTGGTGGGAAGCCCGGAACGTGCCCGTGAGTGCGCTTTGGAGCTGTGGGATCTTGGGTCGGAGCCGTCCCAGGGCCAGATCGGCGAGAACGACCGGGTCCGCTTCCCCGTCGAGCATGGCATCCAAGATCGTCCGCCCGGACTTCGTGAGGATCGTCGAAGCGACGCTGGTCAGCTTGATGCCGGCGTCCTGCAAGACCTTTTCCAACCGTTGGATCGCCCGCGTGCGTTCCTCAATCAACGTTCGACGGTGCCTCGTGAAGTCCCGCAATTCCCGGATCGGCGGAGGCGGAACGAACGACGGCCGCACCAAACCATATTCGACCAGCTGAGCGATCCATGCCGAGTCGGCGACGTCGGTCTTCCGGCCCGGGACGTCCTTCAAATGGGCCGCGTTCAGCAGCCATACCTCCGGGATCCGATCCTTGAGGAGATGGAACACCGGCTTCCAATACATACCTGTTGATTCCATCCCGGCCCAGGCGACTTGCTCGACAACCAACCAGTCACCCAGCGCGAGCAAACCGCGCGTGTCCGTCGGAAACGTTCGAGTCTCGGTCTCCCGTTTCCTACCGGGAGCTGGGCGTCGGGCCGTGGCCACGACTGTGTCCCGGTGGACATCGAGCCCGGCGCAATATTGAACAATCTCCTCCATTGCCAGCCTCCTCTGCTTGGCATCGCGATCAATCAGGGAGTGTTCGTCGGCGGAGGGCCGTCAGTCAAGGAGTCTGAAGTTCGCGCTCTAATGGCAGCACGACCGGGTGCCCATAACCCTCCACGCCATACTTTTTTCCGAGCTCACGAGCACCAAGCGGCGCCGACGTTTAGCCCGACGGACACACGACCACAATGCGCCAATTCAAGCCGAGACAGAAGAGGCGACCACCTCATTGATTCTCATCCGCCCAGGTGCGGCCGCGTCAGCGGCACCATGCTTACTTTTTTCAAGAACAGCGCCTCGGCTTTCAGCTCCTGATTTTCCCGCTCGAGCTCCTTCAGCCGCGCCCGTTCCGGCATTGTCAGCTCCGTGTCGGTGCCGCCGTTGGCCTCGCGGTACTTGATCAGCCAGTTGCGGAGAGTCTCGGGGCCGACGCCATACGCAGTCGCGACGTCCTTGATCGATTTGGACGTGTTGATCACCTCGCGGCACAGCTCGTCCTTGAACTCCTGGGAAAATCGCCTACGCGATGCGGTCATGCTGATCTCTGCTTTCAGTAGTCCCTCATTTTAAGAGGGCCCACTGTCCGAGAACTCCGCAGCAGCTCAGTTCTTGTTACGGACTTCACGGTGCGGTTGTCAGGGGACGCTGTCGCCAGGTTGCTGGGAGTCAAGGAAGGCGTTCACGGTGTCGAGCTCTCGCTCGAAGAGCGGCAACAGCGCGGCCAGCGCATCGCTGCTGTGGGCCCGGCCGGCTGTCTCCATGGCTTCGCAGAGTTCGCCGAGGGCCAGGGCGCCGACGGCACGAGCAGAGGACTTGAGCTTGTGGGCCTGCCCCCCGGCGCGAGCCGACTCCCCGTTCACGCACGCGGCGGCCAATTCCTGGGCGATCGCCGTCGCGCTGGTGCGAAAATCACCCAGCAACTCGTTGATGACGACCGGGTCGTCGCCGACGAGGCTCTCGAGGATCCGCACGTCCACGGCGAGCCCGTGCTCCCGCGGGCCGACGTGCGGCTCCTCGCCTGCGCCGGGCGCGACGTCCGCGTCGCCCGCGGCGGAGGCAGGCGACGCGGGATGCACGGGCAGCGCGGGCGTGGCGGCTTCGGCACGGTCCGGCGCCAGGAGGGAATCGATCGCCTCGTACAGTTCCTTGTACCGCAGCGGCTTGGTGATGTACGCATCGCATCCGGCCAGGCGCGACTTCTCCCGGTCCGCCTGCATCGCCATAGCGGTCAACGCGATGACGGGGATGGAAGCGGTGGTCGGATCGCGCTTGAGCAGGGCGGTCGCCGCCAGCCCGTCCATCCCGGGCAACTGCACGTCCATCAGGATCAGGTCGGGCCGTTTCGCGCGCGCCAGGGCCAGCCCGGTTTCGGCGTCGTCGGCGGTCAGGACCGTGTGCCCGGCGCGCTCCATGAGGAGAGTGGCGAGTTTCATGTTCGCGTGATTGTCCTCGACGATCAGGATCACAGGCATGGCGGTGGCCCCCGTCTACCGCTCGGCCAACGCACGATTCACCTCGGCGAGGAAGCCGATGCGGTCGAACCCGGATTTTTCGATCACCTGGACGTGCTGGTCCGGATCGGTGTTGAGGTCGGCCCGATCCAGCGCCGAGACCCGTTTCGCCGTCACGACCAGGATCGGGATGCGCGCCGTTTCGGAATCGCGCAGGAGTGCCTGGACCACGTCGAAGCCGCTGACGTCCGGCATTATCAGGTCGAGGACGACCAGGTCCGGCCGTAGTCGCCGGGCCAGGCTGACCGCTTCGCTGCCGTCGTAGGCGCGCACAACCGCGTAGGCCGGAGCCGGCAGGAGCGCGGCTATCAGCTCGACGGCCTTCGGATCGTCGTCGACGATGAGAACCGCGCGGGTGCGCTCGGGGGCGAGATGCAGCCCCAGGCAGGCCAGGGAGGCCCTCAATTCGGCTCGGCTGACGGGCGCCATTGTGCTGTCGTCGAGACCGGCCATGACGACGACGGGCACGGTCGCCAGGGCGCTGATTTCGCGTATCCGCACGAGGAAGTCCCACCCATCGAGACCGGGCCGCTGGACATCCAGAGTGATCAGGCTCAACGCCTGTCCCGTGGCCAGCTCGAGGGCAGCCTCGGCGCCGGCAGCGATCAACACAGTGAAGCCCTCCGCCTCCAGGAGCAGACGGACCAGGTCCGCTGACTGGTCATCGTCCGCGACCACGAGAGCAATGCGTGCGTCCGAGCCCGCCGACGCCTCCGGTCTCACGGCGGGAGCCTCGGCGGGGCGCGGACCAGCGACGACCGGCTGATCCTGCCCGGCGAGGGGCAACCAGGCGGCAAACCGAGCGCCTTCGCCCTCCGCGCTGGCCACGGCAACGGTTCCCCCGTGCAGTTCCGCCAGCTGTTTCACCATGGCCAGCCCCAGGCCGGTGCCCTCGAACTTGCGCGCGAGGCCGCTGTCGATCTGGCTGAAGGCCCGGAAGAGCCTCACCATGTCCCGTTCGGAAATACCGATGCCGCTGTCCTCGACGCTGATCTCCAGGAATTCGTCATGCCCGTTGTCGGCGAGCGGAAACGCGTGCACCGGCCAGGCCCCGGGGAGCGTTCCGACCGTGCCGCGCGAGACATGTCGCGCACGCACGACCACCCGGCCGCCGGGTGCGCTGAACTTGACGGCATTCGCGAGCAGGTTGTAGACGATTTGCTTGGTCTTGCGCAGGTCGAGCCGCGGGGCGCCGAGGCCGGCAGGCGAATCGATCTCCACCTGGATACGCTGCGCGGCGGCCTTCTCCCTGACGATCGACAGGCTGCCCAACAACAGGCTCGTCACGTCGACCGGCTCCAGTTCGAGCGCCATCATTCCGGCCTCGACCTTCGACAGGTCCAGGATGTCGTTGATCAGAGAGAGCAGGTGCTGGCCGCTCGTGAAGATGTCAGCGATGTACTCTGCCTGGGTGTCGCTCACGTCACCGATCAGGCCGTCCTTTAGCGCCTCGGAGAAGCCAATGATGGCGTTCAACGGAGTGCGAAGCTCGTGCGACATCGTGGCTAGGAACTCGGACTTCATCCGGCTGGCATGCTCGAGCTGGATGTTCGCCTCCTGCAGGGCTCCCGCCTTCAACAGCTCCTCCTCGGCGAGTTTGCCGGCGGTATTGTCGGTGCCGATCAGCAGGTAGCCGATGATGGTTTCCCGCGCGTCGCGCAGGGCGGTAACGGAGACGATGGCGGGGAAGCGGCTGCCGTCTTTGCGCACGTAAGTGAGTTCGTAGATGTCCTCGATGCCGCGGGAGGCCTTGAAGACAAGGGCCTCGAATCCCGGGGTGATCGGTGTGTCGAGTTCGAGGCTGAGGGCACCGGCCCTGGCGATCAGCTCCTCGGGGTCGGAGATGTCGGCCGGAGTGATCAGGTTGACGACGTCGGACGCGGCGTAGCCGAGCATCCGTTCGGCGCCGACGTTGAAGATCTGGATGACGCCGTGGGCGTCGGTGGCGATGCTGGAGAAGTTGGCGCTGTTGAAGATCGCATTCTGCAGCGCTCCCGCCTTCAACAGCGCGTTCTGGCGTCGCAGCTCTCGCAGGCCAAAGTCGACTTTCGGCACATTTCCTCCCACATACAGTCAGACTTCAGAGCCGGCCCGGAGCGGGGAGGAGGAGGAGTTGCCACCTAGTTTTTTATACCACAAATCGTGATGGGAAGCTGGAGCATGGATACCGGCGAAGGCCACGTTTACATCGGCCGCGACACGATCGAGAAGGCGCTGACGCCCGATGCGGCAATCGCCGCGCTGGAGTCCGTGCTGACCGCCGGATTCGACCCCGAGCAGGATGCCCCGCGCACCCGGGTGGACACCTCGTCCGGCCATCTGCTGCAGATGCCGTCCACCCTGGGCGAGTAGATCGGCAGCAAACTCCTCACGATCACTCCCGCTAATGCCCGCGCCGGCCGCCCGGTCATCCAGGGCCTCTACCTCCTGTTCGGCGGCGGTGACCAGAGGCCGCTCGCCGTCCTCGACAGTATGGCGCTGACCAACGTGCGCACCGCCGCTGTGTCGGGGATGGGTGCTCGCCGACTGGCCGCGCCGGGGGCGAAGCGTCTCGTCGTCTTCGGCACCGGAGTCCAGGCCTGGGAGCACATCCGAGCCTTCAACGGGCTCTTCGACCTGACGGTCGTCGAGATCGTCGGACGGACGGCCGCACATGCGGAGCGGCTGGCCGCACTCGTTCGCGGGCTCGGCCTCGAGGCCCGGATTAGCGACGCCGAGGCGGTCGCCCTGGCGGACATCATCCTCTGCTGCACCGCCGCCTCAGAGCCGCTGTTCGACGGGTCGCTCGTGCCGGACTCGGCGACCGTGGTGGCCATGGGCTCCCACACACCGGGGCACCGCGAGCTGGACGATGCGCTCCTCGGCCGCGCGACAGTCTGCGTCGAATCGAGGGTCAGCGCCCTCCGTGAAACCGGGGAAATCATCCACGGGCTCGAGTCCGGTGCCACCCCAGGGCCGGACAGCCTGGTCACCCTGGCGGATCTCGTTCTCGGCCACACAGCGCCGGATGCCGGGCGCCCGGCCGTGTTCAAGACCACGGGGATGCCGTGGGAAGACCTGGCCCTGGCGACGGCCGTCTTCAGCTCGTTTCCGCGGCCCTGACGATGAGCTCGAGCGGGTTCCCGCCGGGCGGACCCTGGTGGGAGTTGCGTTCGCCCCCGCTCACGAAAACCTCCGTGTGGCCGGTCGTGGAGGCCAGCAGGAAACCGCCCACGGCCTTGACAACGTGATAGCCGACCGGATCATCGAGCATCGTGATGCGCCGACCGTCGAGTTCGGCCTTCTCCGGCAGGAGCACTTCGGCGTGCGTCTTCTCCCCGCCCGACGAGGTCATTGCCACATCGGAATAGACGGACCAGCCCCAGCGGACCATGGCGTCGTTGGGGTGGCTTGTGAATTCGTCGAATATCCAACGCTAAGGTCGTGTGGCGTGTGCAGGTCAGTGGCCTTGGGGAAAGAACAGTGGTTCCCGACTGATACTCTCCGCACATGGAGGATAAATGGTTTGGGCGAGCGGTCGGCCTCGTTGTGGCCTCTGTGGCAGGAGGCGCGGCCGCCCTCCTGTGGTTCGCGATCGCGTCCGGCAAACCGCCGGAAGGCGAAGTGCCCGTTGAGGGGCTGATTCTCGGCGTCTGGAACGTCTTCTACGACATCCAGGCACCGGCGCCTCGAGTCTTTCTCGCCGCGGTGGCCCTGGCACTTCTGTCCGCCGCGGGAATAGCCATGCTTGAGCGGCGCGTCGCCAACAAGTCCCGCCGGTCATCAAACCACCTCATCAATCCCCTGGCGCCAAAAATCGTGATGGCGGCTACCCGGGGGGTCTTTGCCGGTCCGGTGACCGTGACCGCATTGATACCCGCTTATAACGAAGAGGCTTCGCTGGGGGCGACGCTGTCTTCGCTCCTGGCCCAGTCCCACCGGCCGGAGCGGGTGATCGTTGTCGCCGACAACTGCACCGACTCAACCGTGGCTATCGCTCGAGCCCACGGCGTTGAGGTCTTCGAATCGCAGGGGAATCACAAGAAGAAGGCCGGCGCGCTGAATCAGGCGCTCAAGGAGCTACTCGGCGATCAGGGCGACAACGACATCGTCATGGTGCTCGACGCCGACACGCGGCTGGATGACGGCTTCCTTGAAGCGGCGGTGGCTCGCTTCACCAACGATCGCGCCCTCATGGCAGTCGGAGGCCTCTTCTACGGAGAAGAGGGATTCGGGCTGCTCGGGCAGTTCCAGCGCAACGAGTACATTCGCTATTCTCGCCAGATCAGCCGCCGACGAGGTCACGTCTTCGTGCTCACGGGCACCGCTTCGATGTTCCGTCCGGCGGCGCTGCGCGCCGTCGCGAAGAACCGTGGCGCCACGATCCCCGGAAATCGGGGAGACGTGTACGACACTGCCGCGCTCACCGAAGACAACGAACTCACGATCGCCTTGAAGTCGCTCGGCGCCCTGATCATCTCCCCCTCCGACTGCACGGTCGTCACCGAGTTGATGCCCACCGTCGCTACCTTGTGGGTGCAGCGTCTGCGCTGGCAACGTGGGGCGCTGGAGAACATTGGCGCCTACGGGATGACGCCACCAACGTTGCGTTACTGGGCGCAGCAACTGGGCATTGGCTACAGCGTGATTGCCCTCAGCGCCTTCATATTGCTGCTGCTCATAACGGCGCTGTCAGTGGACACCTGGATCTGGTTCGTGTTCTGGCTCGGCCTGGGGTCGGTGTTCGTTGCTGAACGCGTCGTCTCTGTCTGGGCAGGCGGATGGCGAGCACGGCTGCTGGCACTCGCGCTGTTCCCCGAACTTCTTTTCGACATGTTCCTCGACTTCGTGTATGTGAAGGGCATTGTCGACATCACACTGGGCAGACAGGCCGCCTGGGGCCACGTCCCTCATGCGATGCCAGACGAAGCGCTGGAGGTCGCCTGATGCTGCACAGTGCTCTTCACCAGCTGATTCCCGCTGGGATCCTGCTTCCCGAGTCTCTCCGTCACACCGACTTCTACGCCATCCTGGCGTCATTCGTGGCGATCAACACCGTGATGTTCGCTGCACTGGCCATCGCGAAGATCCTGCCGAAGGTGTATCTCACCGACGTCCTTCCGGGGCGCCACCGCCGATCGGAGACGCGCAGCATCTACCCGGACGACCCCGCGTAGCTGAACGCGCGGTCGGGCCCAACGAACGAGTGTCCGACACTCGTTCGCGATGGAGTAACCCGACCGGGTGAGTTCGCTGACCCTCGTGGAACCCGTCGCCTACTGGAACCTCGAACTACTCGGTGACAGCCTGAAGGAGGTGGAGCGCGCGAACATGGTCGTGCGCGGACTGTTCACTCGCCCCGTCAGCGAGGACGACCTGGCTGCGTTTCTGGAGGTGGCGGGCTTCGTTGAGTCCGTGCTCGATGCTCCCTCGCGCCCCAATTGGGAGCGCCGGCTCACCCACCGCATGGCGTTGTCCTGGCAGGGCGAGGAACTCGACCATCCGAAACGCACGGTGGGCGAACTCGCGCGGGTCATCCACCCGACGCTTCTGACGAAGGGCACACGCACAGCCGGCTGGCTGAAGCACGTGGTCGATGTGCTCGGCGAGCGGATGCCGCACGCCACCGTCGCGGAGTGCGAGGACGAGGACGAGGACGATCATGCCCAGCACATCCAGAGCATCGACGCGCTCCTCAGGACGCTCGACGCACACCTGGCCGGGTTGACGACCCAGCAGTCGGACGTTGTTCGTCGGGGCGAAGGGGCTGACTCGTGGCGCACCTCTCACGACGGCGGGCCTACGCACCACCTTTCGCTATCACCGCGTCCAGTCGGGAGTCGTCGCCGGCAACGCCCACGCGCTGCGCCACACGTTCGGCACCGCGCTGCCGGAAGCTGGCCTTGATCTGGCCGTGATCTGGCCGTGATGCAGGCCCTGCTGGGTCATACCCATGTTGATACCACCGCCCGTTACATTCATCTGGCACCCGCCCATGTGAAAGCTGAATACGATGCTGCCTGCAACCGTCAACGCACGACCCCTGAGGCCGCCGCCAAGCATTGCTGGCGCCTACGCCGCCCATCAAGCCCGCACCAACCGCGGCAAACCGCCTACACACAGGCCGCAAAGACGTTTCTGGACCGCTTCCCCCACGTCCAGGACTGGGCTGAGCGTCCCCTGAACGAGCGCCGCTCCGCGAGCCAATCCTTGCGGCCGTTCCTGACCCTGACGCAAAAGGTGGATTCAACCGGTCGTCGCAACACCTCGATTATGGAGGTATCGGATGGGTCGGCCAGCGGGATGGATGAAGGATCTGACGGGCAGGTCGCCAATGAAGTCGCCGGGTGCTCCGTCGCTTCGTCGGGAGGTTGAGCGGAAGTTCTGGGGTCAGATAGCAGAAGGGCTAACAAGCGAGAACGCCGCGACTGCGGTCGGCGTGTCGCAGGCGGCTGGTAGCCGCGGGTTCCGGGAGCGTGGCGGTGTGCCGCCTTTTGAGCTGCCTAGGTAAACAAAGCGGTGGCCCGTCTTTGAAGACGGGCCACCGGCGGTTGTTGCCCAAGAAAGGTTCCTGGGTATGTGCCTTATTCCAGGACGCCGCAGGCGGCCGGGTCCGTCGCTTCTGCAGGCAGGTTCGGGTCCAGTTCGCTTGCACCTCGGCTGAAGTCATAAGAGCCGTTGCCGTTGTAGTCGATGCCGTGGATCACGACGACGCCTTCGCCTTCGCGGATGGAATCTGCGATCTCTTTGGCCGTTCCGGTTCCGTTGGGGCCCGGGTAGCCCGTTCCCGCCACCTTGGTGATGCGGATGTTATCGCGGCTGTAGTGGTAACTGCCATCCGCAGACACCGGGAAACGGGTCACGTCCAGGAAGCTGGCGGGAGTCGTGTCGCCCGTCGTAGTCAGCGACACGACGACCGGTCCGTACGCCGGAATCCCTTCCACGGTGTTTAGGCGGCCATCACGGTTGCTGTCCAGTGCCAGGGTGGGGCACTCGTTCAGCGCTTGGTTGCCGTAGTGGATGTGCTGCGCGTGCGGAGCGTCTGGTGTTAGCCCGGAAGCGTGCACTTCTATGTGCTTGATCTTCTGGTTGCGAACTACCGCGGTAGCGGTGCCGGATGCCCCCGAGCCGTTTAGCTCCGTGAGATTGGCGGTCAGCGTTACCGTTTTGTCGGCACCTGTGGGTTGATCACTGTGCGCTTGAGCCGCGCCGGATCCGAGTACAGCCGCAGCGAGTAACGCAACGGTCGAGGCTCCGAAAATCCCAATGGAATATCGTTTCACGATTGTCTCCTTGGTTAGCGGCCAACGAGGAGGTCCCGTTGGTCGTGGGTAGTTCGTAACAAACACTAATGAGGTTTGGTCATTTTAGGGAATTTTAGTGCTTTCCCGCCCACGGAGTCGGAGCAATGCTCGTTTGGCGCCGAACTTCCTTGGAACTGGGCCATCCGCTCGCGCACAGCCATGGATACCGCGCACAAGAAGACACTCATTGAGTGTCACAATCGCGGACGATCGGTGGTCGGCCGTTGTCCAGGAGGGCAACTCTAGCTGTCGCCTGGCCAACCTCCATACAGTCGGGATCGGCGAGAAACACCCTGTGATCACCATCTCCGTCCGGCGCAGGTCACGTCCCGCACGGTGTTGAGAAACTCCACAGAGATACTGGATGTGACCTGCTTGGCCAACTGAAACAACCCGATGTCACCGAGTGGGGACGCGGCCTCGTATGTTCGTCTGCGGCCGATGCGTGTGGTCGAGGTGCGCTAAAGATGCAGGGGGCGCCGTTTCGCCACACGGCGCAGTTCTTCCGCTGGCGCCCCGACCTGGAGGCCCGTTCCTGCACCTTCGAGCAGCTCGAGCGTTCCACCGCGTACGACCTGAGCCGCGTGCTGCTCTGACCGCGTTCGCCTAAGCCTGAATTCACCGATCGGGATCGGGATATGGCGGCGCGTTAAACCGAGAATGCCCATCGGATCAGGGAAAATAGAGCTTGTCTAGAGCAAATTTTCAACGATTCGAGAGGCATCTCGTAGATGCAAGTTTCCCACACCAACCGCGCCGTTTCCGCATCATTCTCCGACCCAAATCTTGTGTCGTCCGCTGGCTTGGTGCCGATCATGAAATTGGCCGATCGAGCAGGGCTGCAGACCCTGGCGGATCAGTGGCTGACCGTCCCGACCGACAAGGGCTCCAACGCCGGCTTGAAAGTCGCCTCTCTGGTCGGAGGGATGGTCGCCGGGGCGGCCTCGATCGATGACATGGCTATTCTTCGTCACGGCGGCATGCGGAAGGTTTTCACCAATCTGTTACGCGCCGTCGACGTTGGGGTCGTTCTTGCGCGGGTTCACGTTCGGTCACGTCCGGCAACTCGACGCCGTCGCTTCACGCTTCGTGCGGGGCCTCGCCGCCGAGACCGCCTTGCTCGTGCACGACACGGACGGCTACATCTTCCTCGACGTCGACGTCGACGTCGACGACACCATCATCGAAGTCCACGGGTACCAGAAGCAAGGCTCCGGCTATGGGTACTCCGGGGTGCGAGGCCTCAACGTGTTCCTTGCGACGTTGAAAACGGACGTGTCGGCCCCGATCATCATCGGTCAACGGCTCCGGCGCGGTGCCTGCGGGTCGCCGCGCGGCGCGGCTCGCATGATCCGTGATGCCCTCGCCACCATCAAGCGGCTCCGCGGAGCGGAAACCGCCCGAGTGCTCTTCCGCGCTGACTCTGCCTTCTACGGTCACGCCTCGATCAGCGCGGCCATCAAAGCCGGCGCCGACGTCTCGGTCACCGCTCGCATGGATCCCGCCGTCAAACGAGCGATCGGAGCCATCCCCGACAGCGCCTGGACCGCGATTGAATACACCAACGCGATCTATGACGAAGGCACGAAAACGTGGATCAGTAACGCGGAAGTCGCCGAGGTCCCGTTCACCGCGTTCACGTCCCGCAAGAAAAGCGAGCAGATCACCGGGCGGCTCGTCGTGCGGCGGATCCCAGAATTGAACAAGGAAAACGTCGACCAGCCGACCCTGTTCGACACGCTCCGGTCCCATGCCTTCTTCACCACCAGTACCCTCGACACCGTCACCGCCGACAAAACCCACCGCGCCCACGCGGTGATCGAGTTGGTGAATTCCGACCTCAAAAGCAGCGCACTGGCGCACCTGCCCTCAGGCGTGTTCACCGCCAACGCCGCCTGGCTCGTCATGGCCGTCATGGCGTTTAATCTGACCCGAGCGGCCGCGACCATCGCCGGCAACGGCCTCGCACGAGCGACCACCGCAACGATCCGCCGGAAACTTGTCAGCGTCCCCGCCCGGACCTCCACCTCGGCGCGGCGCATCACACTGCACCTGCCCGAGCACTGGCCCTGGGAGAAACCCTGGGCCGCTTTGTTCGACCAAACCTTCAGGCCACGACAACCAGCCCCCACCTGACCAACCAGCCGACATCGGCATCAACAGGAGCACCAGTGGAACACCCCGGGCCGCGAGACCCGGACCTCAACCGCGCGCGAAGCCCGGAAACAGAATCAAACCGAAATCAGGATTCCCGCAGCAGCCGACCGGTGGATTCAGGCTAAGCGGTGCCCGAAGGTGCCAGGAAATCCTCGAAGCGCACGACCGGTGATGCGTTGGGCGACGGCTTGGAGAAGAGGTCGCCCTGCCCGAAGCGGCAACCCATCTTCAGCAGTAGTTCCAGTTGGCCGGTCGTTTCGATGCCCTCGGCGACGACGTCCAGCTTCAACGATTCCGCCAACCGAATGATGCCTTCCACGATCGCCCGGTCCTGTGCGGAGGTTTCGATATCGCGCACGAACGTCAGATCGATCTTCAACAGGTCGACATCGAATTCCCGGAGGTGGGTGAACGACGAGTAGCCCGTGCCGAAGTCGTCGATGGCCAGGCGCACACCGATGCCGCGGAGTTCCTGGAACGTCCGGGCGGCCGAGCCGATCGCGTCCATCACGGCGCTTTCGGTCAGCTCCAGCCAGAGTTGGTTCGGAGCCAGCCCGGAGCTGCTGAGCGCCCGCTTGACCACCGCACCGAAG
>NZ_SOHO01000032.1:0-36389 GCF_004403225.1 Cryobacterium sp. Sr8
CTCGCGGATCTCCGCCGTGGTGAATCCTGGGCTTATCGACATTCCCCTGCCTCCTTCTGATCGTGAACTGACTCACAATCAGCCTGACGCAGAGGGACGAAGGTACTTTGTCCGCAACTCAGCCACTGCGCGGCCCCGCGAGAGGGCGGCAGTGGGCCTGGAGCAGGCGGCGGGCATGAGAAACTTCTCACGCCCGGCTCCGCCCGGGCTCGCCCCCTGGGCCGACACTGAATGCATGCGGGAGCAGCGATTGACAACACCTGACCGGACAGAGCCGGACGAGGCGACCCGCGGCATCCTCGAGGCGGTTGCCGAATCGGTCGGGATGACCCTGGTCGCCTCCCGGCAGCTCACGCTCGAGAACACCACCCGCGGGTTCGCATCCGGGCACGAGCTGGAACTCTGCTCGAATGCCGGCGCCCGCGAGACGCACATCGTCTATCTCGAAACGAACCCGACGACGCGCGAGCGCGACGGGGTGCTCACCTTCCGCGACGAGGAGTCGGGCGAACGCATCGCGGTCTGGCTCTATCCGCGCGACCCCGAGCTCCCGGCGCTGCCCGCCGCCGTCTTCCCGGAGGCGGCGACGACCCTCCTCCGCCGGCTTGGCCTGGATCCCAGCGCAGTCACGCTCACCGTCGTGGCCTACCGGCCGGGCAAGCGCGCGGTCGTGCGCGCGGAGGCGCCGGAATTCACTGTGTTCCTGAAGGTCGTTCGCCCGGCCGTCGCCGAGGACCTGCACGCCCGCTACAGCCTGTGGCGGCTCGAGGGAGTCCCTGTCCCGCGGAGCCTGGGCTGGAGCGCCGACGGATTCATCGCCTTCGCTCCCCTCGCCGGCACCGAAGCCAGCCAGCTCATCGCCAACCTGCAGCCGGAAGCGTTCCTCGACGCGATCGACGATCTCACCGCCCGCATTGGCGCGATCCCGAGCACCGGCGCGGCGCGCAAGTCCCTCGCCGAACGCCTGCCCTGGTACCTCGACCGGCTCCTGGCGCTCCTCCCGGAGCACACCGATTCGATCGCGCGCATCGGCGAGGCCATCGCCCGGGTGCGCGAGGGCGCGGGGGCCGCCACACCCGTGACGATCCACGGCGACCTCCACGTCGGCCAGGTCTTCGTCGACCCGCAGCATCCGTCACGCATCACCGGCGTACTCGACATCGATACCGCCGGCCTCGGCGACCCGGCGGATGACGCGGCGGCGTTCTACGCCCATCTCGTCGTCACCGCGCAGCACCACCGCAGCCGCGGCGACGACGACCTCGCCGAGAAGTGCCTGGCGCTGGCGCAGAGCGCGCGGGAGCGCTGGAGCGGGAGCGCCGACGCCGAGTTCCCCGTGCGAGCGCGTGCCATCGGCGCGACGCACCTGCTCGGCCACATCCTCACCGCCGGCGACTACGGCGCCGAACTGCTCGCGGCCGCCGAGGATCTCATCGGCCTCGCCATCCCGGCAGAGTCGGTCCCCCAAGATGAGAAGCCTCTAATCCACAGGCTCTGATGCGTCTCATCCCGCGCCGGGAGAATCATCACAGGTCGCAGCGAAGAGCGGCGGCCAATCAGCCAACGCACGCCTGAACACGGGGAGAAATCATGAACACGAAGAAGTGGATTGCAATGGGGGCCGGCTCGGCTCTCGGACTCGGCCTGATCGCCGGCGGCGCGGTCTCCGCGGCAAACGCATTCGGCATCCAGGACCGGGCCGACGTTGTCAGCGTCACCCCGAGCGATGTTGTCGCCCCCGTCGTCTCCGACACGGCAGTCGAGTCCGACACGGCCGTCGCAGCTGACGCGGCAGTCGCCGACGACGCGGCAGTCGCCGACGTCGTGAGCGTCGTGTCCGCCGCAAGCGCGGCATCCGTCGTGGATGCTCCGTCCGTCGTCAGCGTCGCCTCGGTCGCAGCACCCTCAGTCGCAGCACCCTCAGTCGCAGCACCCTCGGTCGCAGCACCCTCGGTCGTCAGCGCCGCCTCGGTCGCAGCACCCTCGGTCGTCAGCGCACCGTCGGTCGCCAGCGCCCCGTCGGCACCGAGCGCCCAGTCGGCACCGAGCGCAGCCTCGGTCGACTAGTCACCACCCTGACGTGCCCGGGCATCAGCCCGGGCACGTTTCTTGTGCCCGAGGAGCTGGCAGAGGAGGGCGTGGCCGCAGCGACGCCCGCAGCATTGACTTGCGGAGAAAGCACCTTCCCGCGCGAAATGAAGGTACTTTCTCCGCAACTGGGCCGGTGGTTTGGGTGCCCCTGGACAGTCCTGGTCGACCCAACGGGTTTCGGCAGCCGCTAGAGCAGCGTCGCGACCCGGGCGCGGATGGCCTCGGCGATCGTTGCGACGGGGGCCGCGGCATCCACGACCAGGAAGCGGGCCGGCTCGGCCGCGGCCAGTTCGAGGAACGCGGAGCGCACACGGGCGTGGAACTCGTTCTTCTCCGCCTCGAGGCGGTCGAAGCGCTTGTTGTCCGCATCGAGGCGTCCGCGCGCGACGGTCTCGTCGAGGTCGAGCAGGATGGTGAGATCGGGCAGCAGCCCCTCGGCCGCCCACAGCGACAGGTCACGCACCTCGCCCCGCTCGAGCACGCGCCCGGCGCCCTGGTAGGCGACGGATGAGTCGAGGTAGCGGTCCTGGATCACGGTTTCGCCGCGCGCGAGCGCGGGCCGCACCTTCGTCGCAATGTGGTGAGCCCGGTCGGCCGCGTAGAGAAGGGCCTCGGCGCGCGGGGCGATCTCGCCGCGATGATGCAGCACGATTTCGCGGATCTCGACGCCGACATCCGTGCCGCCGGGTTCGCGGGTGCGGAGGACGCTGCGGCCCTGCCCTTCGAGCCACTCGGTGAGCAGCCGGGCCTGGGTCGACTTCCCAGACCCGTCGCCGCCCTCGAGTGTGATGAACAACCCGGTCACGACTTCGGCGTCGCCGCCGCCTTCGCCGCCGCGGTGGCCGCGCGGGTCGCCGCGGCCTTGGCTGCGGTCGCCGCCTTCTGCGCCGGGGTGCGGACTGCCGCCTTACGCACGGTCGTGGTCGCACCCGACGAGGTCGGCTTCCTGGCGGCCGCCTTCTTCACCGGGGTCTTCTTGGCGGGAGCCTTCTTCGCCGGAGCCTTCTTCGCGGCCGTCTTCTTCACGGCCGGTCCCTTGGCCCGCTTGTCGGCCAGCAGCTGCACCGCCCGGTCGAAGTCGACGTCCTCGACGGTCTCGGACTTCGGGATCGTCGCGTTGGTGGTGCCGTCGGTGACGTAGGCGCCGAAGCGGCCGTCCTTGATCTTGATCGCCTTGCCGCTGTCGGGATCGGGCGTCTCGAACTCCTTCAGGGCGCTCGAGGCCCGGCGTTCCCCGTACTTCGGCTGGGCGTAGAGCTCCAGCGCGCCGGCCAGGTCGATCTCGAAGATCTGGTCCTCGCCTCCGGGCAGCGAGCGGGTGTCGACGCCCTTCTTCAGGTAGGCGCCGAAGCGGCCGTTCTGCGCGGTGATCTCGGCGCCGGATTCGGGGTCGATGCCGACCACGCGCGGGAGGTCGAGCAGGCGCAGCGCCGTCTCGAGGTCGACGTTGGCGATGTCCATCGACTTGAACAGGGATGCCGTGCGCGGCTTGACCGCCGCGACCTTCTTCTTGGCCGGCGCCTTCTTTTTGGGCTTGGCCGCGGTGACTTCGCCGGTGGCGGCGTCGACGGTCTCGGTGGGGATCTCGACCGGCGGGGCCGGGGCCTCGGGCTCGGGCTCGAGCTCGGTGACGTACGGTCCGAACCGGCCGTCCTTGGCGACGATGGTCTTGCCGTTCTCCGGGTTCACACCGATCACGCGGTCGGTGATGACCGGCGCGTCCATGAGTTCGCGGGCCCTGGCCGGAGTGAGCTCGTCCGGCGCGAGTTCCGGCGGGATGTTGACTCGGCGAGGCGGAGCATCCGGACCGGCGTCGGGGTCGATGACCTCGAGGTAGGGACCGTACTTGCCGATGCGCAGGGTGATGTCGTCGGAGATCGGCAGCGAGTTGATGCTCTTCGCGTCGATCTCGCCCAGGTTGTCGATGACCTGGCGAAGGCCCCGGTGCTTGTCGGAACCGAAGTAGAAGCTGGTCAGCCAGTCCACCCGGTCGGCCGTGCCGCCGGCGATGCGGTCGAGGTCGTCTTCCATTTCGGCGGTGAAGTCGTATTCGACCAGGTCGCCGAAGTAGTCCTCGAGCAGGCGCACGACGGAGAAGGCGATCCAGTTCGGGATGAGCGACTGGCCGCGCGGGGTGACATAACCGCGCTCGGTGATCGTGGAGATGATCGACGCGTAGGTGGACGGACGGCCGATGCCGAGCTCTTCGAGCTTCTTGACCAGGCTCGCCTCGGTGTAGCGGGCGGCGGGGGTGGTTTCGTGCCCCTTGGCCTCGACCTCGATCAGGGCGAGGACCTGGCCCTCGGTGAGCGGCGGCAGCTTGGACTCGGTCGGGTCGGTCGACGCGTTGCGCTCCTCGTCGACGGATTCCTCGTAGGCGAGCATGAAGCCGCGGAAGGTGATCACAGTGCCGCTGGCCGCGAACTCGGCCACGGCGCCGGATGCCGCGGGGTGCGCCGACGAACCGGTCGGGCCGGCGGAGATGGTGACCGACGCGGTCGAGCCGGTGGCATCCGCCATCTGGGATGCGACGGTGCGCTTCCAGATCAGCTCGTACAGCTTGAAGTCGCTGCCGCGGAGGGTCGAGGCCAGCGATGCGGGGGTGCGGAACGTGTCGCCCGAGGGGCGGATCGCCTCGTGCGCCTCCTGCGCGCTCTTGCTCTTGCCCTTGTAGAGGCGGGGCTTGTCCGGCACGGTTTCGGGGCCGTACAGCGCGGCCGCCTGGGTGCGCGCGGCCGTGATCGCCTGCTGCGACAGCGACGGCGAGTCGGTACGCATATAGGTGATGTACCCGTTTTCGTAGAGCGACTGGGCGACGCTCATGGTCTGGCGGGCGGTGAAGCGCAGCTTGCGCGCCGCTTCCTGCTGCAGGGTCGACGTCGTGAACGGCGCGGCGGGGCTGCGGCGGTACGGCTTGGAGGCGACCTTCGTCACGGTGAGGTCGACGGCCGGGTCCTTGAGGGCGTCGACGAGGGCGAGGGCGGATGCCTCGTCGAGCGTGGCCGCCTTCACGGTGGGTTTGAGCTTGCCGGAGTCGTCGAAGTCGCTGCCGGTGGCGATGCGCTCGCCGTTCAGGCGCACGAGTTTCGCGTCGAAGCCCTGTTCGGTGGATGCCGCCGACGCCGCGAGGCGGGCGAGCAGGTCCCAGTAGGACGCCGACACGAAGGCCAGCCGTTCGCGTTCGCGCTCGACGACGAGTCGGGTCGCGGCGGACTGCACGCGGCCGGCGGAGAGGCCGGGGCCGACCTTGCGCCAGAGCACGGGCGAGATTTCGTAACCGTAGAGGCGGTCCAGGATGCGCCGGGTTTCCTGCGCGTCGACGAGGGCGGTGTCGAGTTCGCGGGTGTTGTCGACCGCCTCGAGGATGGCATCCTTCGTGATCTCGTGGAACACCATGCGCTTGACCGGCACCTTGGGCTGGAGCACCTGCAGAAGGTGCCAGGCGATGGCCTCGCCTTCGCGGTCCTCATCAGTTGCAAGCAGGAGCTCGTCGGCGTTCTTCATCGCGCGCTTGAGGTCGGCGACGGTCTTCTTCTTGGCGTCGGACACGACGTAGTACGGTTCGAAACCGTTCTCCACATCGACGGAGAACTTGCCGAGGGAGCCCTTTTTCAGCTCCGGCGGAAGATTCTTCGGTTCGACCAGGTCCCGAATGTGACCAACCGAGGACAGGACCTCGTAGCCGTCGCCCAGGTAGGCGGCGATCGACTTCATCTTGGTCGGTGACTCGACAATGACCAGCTTCTTAGTGCCTGGCACCAGACTCCTCTTATATGTGGCGACCCGCGTTGTTGGGCCAAGGCACACCATACACATAGGAATAGAGTCCCCGCCTAATCGAGCGTCACTCAGGTTTTTGGGCCGTTTGCCCGCGAGCCTTGCTCTGGGGGCTTGCCAGTTACCCTCGCGTGAGGACAATGGAGGCATGGCTACAGGATCAACGGGCACGTACACCGCGAAGCTCACGGACGGCCCCCTCGAAGGCAAGACCATCACGACACCGTTTCTTGAATCAGGTGACCCGCAGCCGCGTCTGGAAATCCCGGCCGACTCCGGGGCCAAGCGCTACCTGTATTCGCGGGGCTCCGGACTCGAGTTCGGGTCGTCCGATCATCCGGACCGCCCGACCGCGGTCGACTACCGCTACCTCGAGGCGCTCTTCGACTGATCCCCCTTCCCCCGTCCTCTCCCCCGTTTTCCCCCCTTCCCCTTCCGCGAAACCGCAGTTGTGCTCGTTTTAACCGCGTTTTAGCGCGCACAACTGCGGTTTCGCGGGGAGGGTCGCGGGGAGGGTTACGGGGGCGGGCCGGCACGGGCGGATGACGTGAGGGCGAAGCCGGCGACAGTGCGGGCGACGGTCACTGATGAGATCAGGCCGTCAAGCGTGCACGTGACCACGGATGCCCCGTTGAGGGCGGCGGCCTCGGCCGCGGCCGTGCACGGGAAGCCCGCCACGGCGCCCGAAGCGGTGTCGGCCGCGGCGAGCGCCGCGGCATCGGCCGCGTTCTGCACCGACTGGCCGACGGCGAGCAGGGCCAGCAGCGGCACACCGAGTAAGGTCACCGTCAGGGTCGCTCCGATCAGCGCGACCGCGAGCACCCCGCCGGCGCCCCGCTCGGAGCCACGCACGGGACGCCGGGTCGCGGGACGCCGGGCCAGGGGACGCACGGTCACGGGACGCACAGTCACCGGACGCCGGGCCAGGGGACGCACGGTCACGGGCCGGGGACCACGGCGCCGCCCAGCGCGCACGACCGGGCGGCCACCGTCAGACCGAAGGTCGCGTAGGGGCCGAACGCGGCCGGTGCGCTGAGGCGCGCGCAGACGAATTCGCCGCGGCGTTCCGTGGCGAGCCGGGCCCCACCCACCGAGCGGTGCACGAGGGACGCCGCCCGCTCGGCGGATTCGCCGCGGGCGAGCAACCGGGCCGCGTCGCCGGCGGCATCCGTCAGTCGCACCTGCTGACCGACCACCTGCACCGCGCCCAGGCAGCAGGCCAGCACAAGGAGCACGGCCGGCAGCACGACGGCGAACTCCGCGGTCACGGTGCCGTCGTCCCGGCCGTTCCCGCTACCCCACGCTGAGCGCATTGCGCACCAGCTCGGTGAGGATTCCGCGCACCTCGTTTCCTCGGAGGATCACGATCAGCAGGCCGGCGAACCCGACTGCCGCCATCGTGGCCACCAGGTATTCCGCGGTGGCCGCCCCCGCGTCCTCGCGCAGCCGCCGCAGCGCCCGGGCCGGGCTCCGCGGCCGCCGCGTGGGCGTGGGCGAGAGTTCCTTCTGCATCTGTTCGTCTCCTTTCGCGTCCTGCGACGCGGATGATGGACGGCGCGAGCGGGACCAGCCTGACCCGATTCGCCGGCCAGGGCCCCGGCATCGGACGAGCGGTGCGGAACGCCTAGAACGAACGCAGTGTGGACGAGAGGACGGTCAGCAGCAGCGGCACCACCCCGACCAGCATGAACGCGGGCAGCACGCACACCCCCAGCGGGATCATCAGCGTCACCGACAGGGTCGCCGCCCGATGCTGCCCGTCGCTCCGCGCGTCGCGGCGCAGCTGGTCGGCCTCGCTGCGCAGCAGTTCCGCGGCCGGGACGCCGGCGCGGGCGGACAGGGCGAGCACCCGGTCGATCGCGGCCTCCGAACCTCCGACGCCTACGCCGTAACGCTCGGTCAGCGAGCGCACCAGGGCGCGGGCGCGCGCGACCGACCCGCCCCCGGCCATCCCGATCGCGGTCAGGTCGAGCGCGAGCCCGGGCGTCGGGTCCCGGGCTCGCGCGGACCGCACCAGGCGCCGGTTCCAGCGAGCACCGGCCACCATCAGCAGCGTCCCTGCCCCGAGGCAGACCAGGCCCGGCACGGTGAGGAACAGGGTCTGCAGCGTGTTGAAACCGAGGACACTGCCGAACAGGATGCCCACCAGCGGCAGCCCCATCACCATGCGTGCCGTGGCGTTCGGGCCGGCCAGCGCGACGGCGAGGTCCCGGTGCACCTGGCCCAGGTCGCGGAAGGATCCGGCGAGCTCCCGCAGGCAGGCGGCGAGCGGCGCCCCGGCCGCCGTGGCCACACCCCAGGCCGCCGCGAGGCCCAGCCAGGGGTCACCGGCCTGCCCGCCCAGCGCCCGGGCCTCCTGCGCCACCGCATCGGCGATACTCTCCCCGCGCCGCCCGGCCGCGGCGGCGGCACGCACGACCCGGGCGGCGTCCGGCTCCGTCGGGTGCCGTGACGGCGCCCCGGTTTTCGGTCCGGCGCCCGCGCCTGCGGGCTCGTCCGGCAGGAGATAGCCCCAGGCGGACACCGCGGACACCCCGGCGGACAGCAGCACCGCGAGGCGCTGGGTCACCGCCGCCACTTCTTCGATCGGCGGTTCGCCGCGCCTGCTCACGCGGGCTCCACGACCAGGTGGCCGCGCGCACCGAGGGCGAAGCGCCCGATCTGGGCAAGTCGCCTGGATCCGGCCGAGCGCTCGAGGTGCAGCACCAGTCCGATGGCGCTGACCGCCTGCCGGGCCACCGCCTCCGCGGTCATCCCGGCGAGCGCGCCGAGCGCCTCCAACCGCGCCGGGACATCCTCCAGCGAGTTGGCATGCAGCGTGCCGGCGCCGCCGTCGTGACCGGTGTTCAGCGCGGCCAACAGCTCTCGGACCTCTTCGCCGCGGCATTCGCCGAGCACGAGGCGGTCCGGCCGCATCCGCAGCGCCTCGCGCAGGAGGCCCTGCAGGCCGATCCGGCCGGCGCCCTCGAGGTTCGCCTGCCGCGCCTCCAGCGCCACCACATGCGGGTGCGCGATCCTCAGCTCGGCGACGTCTTCGATCGCGACGATCCGTTCGTCCGGCGGAGCCTCGCCGAGCAACGCCGCCAGAAGCGTGGTCTTGCCGCTCCCGGCCGCGCCGGTGATCAGCAGGTTCTCCCGGTCGTGCACGGCGGCGCGGAGCCTGGCGACCTGCGCGGTTGCCTCTTCCCCGGCGCCGAACAGGCCGGCGGTCGCCAGCGCGGCGAGGCCAAGCCGCTCGGCACGGGGAAGCCGGATCGAGAGCAGGGTGCCCGTGCTCGAGACGGGCGGCAGCACGGCGTGCACGCGGATGCCGTCGGCCAGGCGCACATCGACGCAGGGCGTCGCCTCATCGAGGTGTCTCCCGCCGAGGGCGATCAGCCGAACGGCCAGCTCGCGCAGCGCATGCTCGTCGCAACGCCAGCCCGGCTGGTGGACCAGGCCGCGGCCCGAGTCCAGCCACAGACCCGCTTCCCCGTTGACGAACAGGTCGGTGACCGGCCCGGATGCCGCGTACCCGGCCAGCGGGCCCAGCCCGGAAACATCCGCAGACGCAAGCCCCGAGGCATCCGCAGAAACTAGCCCGGAGACGTCCGCCGAACCGCCAGCCACCGGATGCCGGGGTGCCGGCGTCGCGAACGACGGGACGGCGACGAAAGGGATGGACATGCGCCGAAGTTACGCCGTGTTACGCGGGAGTGGGGGCACCGGGACTCTTCACCGGACGGCCGCGGCACGGCCCGGCTGGGGAGGAGGGGCCCTGGCCGGCGGGACGGCCGTCAAAAACAGCCGTTAAAAAGAGGGGGGCGGCACCTATTGGGGGGAACAGGTGCCGCCTCGGCAACGCGCTGATTGGGGGGAACCATGCGCGCTGCTGTTCAGAACTTTCGTTCAGACGCGTATCAGTTTACGCATTCTGGGAGGAAGCGCAAGTCCACAGTGTCCCCATAAATGAGGACACGATTTGACCGGCTCCCAGCATTCATTGTGAGGGCCCCCGGAGGCCTCGCGGTAGCCCCCCATCCGAGGGCACTGTCGGCGCGGTAGGGTACTTCCCGGGGGCCCCAACGCGCCTGAGTTACTTCCTCGCAAAGGAGCGACACCAGAACCATGAGCGTCCAGATCGATCATCTCCTCAACGAAACCCGCCACTTTCCGCCCACTCCCGAGTTCGCCGCACAGTCGGTCTCGAAGCCTGAGTTGTATACGGATGCCGCCGCGGACCGCCTCGGGTTCTGGGCCGACCAGGCCCGCGAGCTCCTGCACTGGCACAAGCCGTTCACCAAGACCCTCGACTGGACCAACCCGCCCTTCGCCAAGTGGTTCGAAGACGGCGAGCTGAATGTCGCGTACAACTGCCTCGACCGCCACGTTCTGGCCGGCAACGGCGACCGCGTCGCCCTGTACTGGGAAGGCGAGCCGGGCGAGACCCGCGCCATCACCTACGCCGAGCTGACCGCGGAGGTCAAGCGGGCCGCCAACGTGCTGACCAAGCTCGGCGTGACCGCGGGCGACCGCGTCGCCGTCTACCTGCCGATGATCCCGGAGGCCATCGTCGCCATGCTCGCGGTGGCCCGCGTCGGCGCCGTGCACTCGGTGATCTTCGGCGGCTTCAGCCCGGAGAGCATCAGCGCGCGCATCGACGACGCGGATGCCGTGCTCGTGATCACCGCCGACGGCGGCTACCGCAAGGGCAAGGTTTCGGCTCTCAAACCGGCCGTCGACGAGGCCCTGGCCAGCGGCGAGTCCTACGTGCGTAACGTGCTCGTGGTCAAGCGCACCGGGCAGGACGTGGACTGGACCGACCGCGACCTCTGGTGGCACGAGGAACTCGCCTCGGTCGAGGCCGAGCACGAGGCCCAGCCCTTCGCCGCCGAGAACCCGCTGTTCATCCTCTACACGTCGGGCACGACCGGCAAGCCCAAGGGCATCCTGCACACCACCGGCGGCTACCTCACCCAGGCCGCGTTCACCCACAAGAACGTGTTCGACCTGCGCCCGGAGACGGATGTCTACTGGTGCACCGCCGACATCGGCTGGATCACGGGCCACAGCTACGTCACCTACGGCCCGCTCGCCAACGGCGCCACCCAGGTGCTCTACGAGGGCACCCCCGACACGCCGCACCCCGGCCGCTGGTGGGAGCTGATCGAGAAGTACAAGGTGACCATCCTGTACACCGCGCCCACCGCCATCCGCACGTTCATGAAACTCGGCCGCCAGATCCCGCAGAAGTTCGACCTGTCGAGCCTGCGGGTGCTCGGGTCGGTGGGCGAGCCGATCAACCCGGAAGCCTGGATGTGGTACCGCGAGGTCATCGGCGGCAACAAGGCCCCGGTCGTCGACACCTGGTGGCAGACCGAGACCGGCGGGATCATGATCTCCGCGCTCCCGGGTCTCACGACCACCAAGCCGGGCGCGGCACAGGTGCCGATCCCCGGCGTCACGATCGACGTGCTCGACGACGACGGAGCGCATGTCGGCCACGGCAACGGCGGCCTGCTCGTCGTGACCGAACCCTGGCCGGGGATGCTCCGCGGCATCTGGGGCGACCCGGAACGCTTCAAGGAAACCTACTGGGACAAGTTCGGCAACAAGTCCCTGTACTTCGCCGGCGACGGCGCCCGCCTCGACGACGAGGGCGACATCTGGCTGCTCGGCCGCGTCGACGACGTGATGAACGTGTCGGGCCACCGACTGTCCACGGCCGAGATCGAATCGTCGCTCGTGGCGCATCCGATGACGGCGGAGGCGGCCGTCGTAGGCGCCTCGGACGAGGTGACCGGCCAGGCCGTCGTGGCGTTCGTGATCATCAAGTTCAGCCACCTGGACGACACGTCGCACGCGGACATCGCGGCGACCCTGCGCGCCCACGTCTCCCAGCAGATCGGCGCGATCGCCCGCCCGAAGCACATCTTCATCGTGAAGGAGCTGCCGAAGACTCGTTCGGGCAAGATCATGCGCCGCTTGCTGCGCGATGTGGCCGAGGGCCGTGAGATCGGCGACGTGACCACGCTCGCCGACACCATGGTGATGCAGTCGATCAGCAACACGATGAAGTAACGACTCCGGGATCTCGATGCTCCTGTTGAGGTCAGGCGGAGCTCGTTGATGTCAAGCGGAGCTCGGCCGTCCGGCGGATTCCCTGTGGCTAACTCAGGAGATTCGGGAGCGGCCCGCTCAGGGCTCCCGGACTAGTGCGGCGGCGGGTGCCGACGGTCCGGATTCTCCTGAGTTAGCCACACGCAGGCGCCGCAGAGTTGCCGCCGCACACGGCTCGGGCTGGGGATGATCGCTCGGGCCGTGCTCAGCTGTCCGGCGGATTCCCTGTGGCTAACTCAGGAGATTCGGGAGCGGCCCGCTCAGTGCCCGCGGACTAGTCCGGCGGCTGGCCCCGACGTTCCGGATTCTCCTGAGTTAGCCACACGCAGGCGGAGATCAGAGCGCTGACAGGCTCGATCACCGATCCGGTGGTCGAGCCTGCCCGGACCGGTCAGGCGAAGGCGACGACCAGCTCGACCTCGACCGGGGCGTCGAGCGGCAGCACGGCGACGCCGACGGCCGACCGCGCGTGCCGGCCCAGGTCGCCGAAGATCTCGCCGAGCACCTCGGAGGCGCCGTTGATCACGCCGGGCTGGCCGGTGAACGACGGGTCGGATGCGACGAAACCGGTGACCTTCACGACCTGCGTGATCCGGTCAAGCGACCCGATGACCGCCTTGATCGCGGCGAGCCCGTTGAGCGCCGCGAGGCGCGCGTACTCCCTGGCGTCGGCTGCGGGGACGAGCCCGTGGCCGTCGCCGACCTTTCCGGTGGCCGACAGCGCGCCGGACACCATCGGCAGCTGGCCGGAGGTGAAGACCAGCGAACCGGCGATGACGGCCGGAACATACGTGGCCAGCGGCGGAACAACGGTGGGAAGGTCGATGCCCAGCTCGGCCAGGCGTGCCTCGATCTGCGACATGATCAGGCTCCGCTCACGGCGGCGGCGACCGGGCGCTTGAGGTAGGCGACGAGCCCGCCCTCCGGGCCGGTGACGACCTGCACGAGCTCCCAGCCATCAGAGCCCCAGTTGTTCAGGATTGCTGCTGTGTTGTGGATCATCAGCGGCGTTGTGAGGTACTCCCAGGCTGGCATGTGTCTCCGATTCAGGCGGTTTTTCAGTTTTGTCCCTTACGCTCAAGTCTATGTCTGCCAAAAAACGTACGGTTAGCGGGGCTCTCGGCGGCTTCATCGGTTTCGTCGCCATGAGTGCTGTCGCTGGGGTGCTCGTCACCGCCGCAATCACCCCCGCAATCGCCGTTTCCGGCATGGCCGCGACGAACACGATCAACGTCTTCGAGAACCTGCCCGACTACCTGGCCATCGACCAGCTGTCGCAGAAGAGCAACATCTACGCCACGAACAAGGAAAAAAAGACCGTGCTCCTGGCGTCGTTCTACGACCAGAACCGGGTCGAGGTCGAGTCGGATGCGATCAGCCAGTTCGCCAAGGACGCCGCGATCGCCGGTGAGGACCCCCGTTTCTACGAGCACAACGGCGTCGACCTGCAGGGCACCGTGCGCGCCACGGTGAAGACCGTCTCCGGCAGCGGAACCCAGGGTGGATCATCCATCACCCAGCAGTACGTCAAGAATGTGCTCGTGCAGAAGTGCGAGGTCATCGACGACAAGGAAAAACACGACGCGTGCTACGACACCGCCACGAAGACGACGCCGGACCGCAAGCTCAAGGAAATGCGCCTCGCCATCGGCGTTGAGAAGAAGTACGAGAAGGACGACATCCTTCGCCAGTACCTCAACATCACCGGCTTCGGCGGCACCGTCTACGGCATCGAAGCCGCATCGAACTACTACTTCGGCACCACCGCGGCAAAGCTCACCCTGCCGCAGGCGGCCAGCCTCGTCGCCATCGTGAACCACCCGGTCAAGTTCCAGCTCGACCGGCCGAAGAGCGAGACCAACGGCGCGGCGAACGGGTATGCGGCCAACAAGGACCGCCGCGACTACATCCTCGGCGAGATGCTCAAGCACAAGAAGATCAGCCAGAAGGATCACGACGCAGCCATCAAGACGGCGGTCGAGCCGAAGATCACCGAGCCGAGCACCGGATGCCAGACCGCGGGTTCCAGCGCCTACTTCTGTGACTACGTCGCGAAGAAGCTGCTCAACGACCCCACCTTCGGCGAAGACCGGGAGACCCGTCTGCTCAACTTCCGCCGCGGCGGATACAACGTCTACACGACCCTCGACCTGGACCTCCAGGTCGCCGCGATCGACACGATGAACAAGCACGTGCCCAAGGTCTGGAGCGGCGGCGACGTCGGCGGCGTCGTCTCGAGCGTGCAGGTGGGCACCGGACGCGTGCTCGCGATGGTGCAGAACAAGGACTACAGCCAGGACCCGGCCGTGCAGGCCACCGGCCGCAACTATTCCGGCCTGAACTACAACACCGACAAGACCGAGGGCGGCTCGCTCGGTTTCCAGCCCGGATCGACGTACAAGGTCTTCACGCTGGGCGAGTGGCTCAAGGAGGGGCACACGCTCAACGAGCGCGCCGATTCCCGCCGCAAGGCCGACTGGGGAACGTTCCAGGACAGCTGCGCCGGCCCCATCAGCTTCCCCGGGTTCAACCCGCGCAACGACCAGAACGAGGGCGGCACGAACTACAGCGCCCTCCAGTCGACGGTCGGCTCGATCAACACGGGCTTCATCGGGATGGCGAAGAAACTCGACCTCTGCGGCATCAAGAAGACCGCCGAGGCCTTCGGCGTGCACCGCGCCGACGGTAAGGACCTGGAGAAGGGCGCCAGCGCCGTGCTCGGAACCAACGAGGTCGCACCGCTGACCATGGCCGTCGCCTTCGCCGGGATCGCCAACAAGGGCAAGACCTGCTCCCCCGTTGTGATCGACCGGATCACCGGCCCGGGCGGCGATGAGCTGCCGGTGCCGAAGTCGAAGTGCACCCAGTCCGTCACCCCGGATGTCGCCGCGGGCATGACCTACGCCATGCAGCGCGTCATGACGGACGGAACCGGCCGGAGTTCCAACTACGGCACCTACCCGAACGTGCCGATGATCGGCAAGACCGGAACCACGGACGGCGCCAAGGACACCTGGATGAGCGGAGCCTCGTCCAAGGTGGCCACGGTGGTCGGCGTGGTCAGCGTCACCGGAACGCTCAGCCAGCGGAAGCAACACTTCGACAACGGCGAACAGGTCTCGCTTGCCCGCCACGAGATGTGGCCCGACATCATGTCGGTAGCCAACGCGAAGTACGGCGGAGAGTCCTTCCCCGAACCCACGTTCAAGCTCATCCAGGCGCCCCAGGCGACCGTGCCCGACGTGCGCGGCAAGTCGATGGACGAAGCACGTGCCATCCTCTCCGGCGCCGGGTTCGACGCCGTGGACGGCGGCGACATCGACTCCGAGATGCCCGCCGGCACCGTGGCAGGCACCGACCCGGCCGGCGGAACCCGCACGGCCCGCGGCTCCACCATCACCATTTTCACGAGCAACGGCCAGCTGAAGATCCTGCCGGACGTCGTCGGTAAGACCGAGGCCGAGGCCACGGCCGCGCTGGCGGGATTCAAGGTCAATAAAAAGGAAGAGGCCGTCACCGATCCGTCGCAGGTGGGCAAGGTGATCTCGATGGATCCGGGTGCCGGCACCGGGATGAAGTCGGGCGGTGCTGTGACGATCGTCGTCGGCAAGCTCGGCGCCGAGCCAGGCAAGAAACCATGACCCGGGGACGCCTCGTCGGATCGACGGCCGTCGCGCTAGGCGCGGCGGGCCTGGCCGCGCTCGCCTGGGGCGCCCTGGTCGAACGCAAGCGCTTCACCCTGCGCGAGATCTCGGTGCCGGTGCTCGCGCCCGGCTCCGACCCGATCAGGGTGCTGCACCTGTCCGACATGCACATGGCACCGTGGCAGTCCGAGAAGCAGGAGTGGGTGCGCGGGCTCGCCGAGCTGAAGCCCGACCTCATCGTCAACACCGGTGACAACCTCGGGCATGAAGACGGCATCCCGGGCGTCGAGTATGCCCTGGCGCCGTTCGCCGGCATCCCCGGCGTCTTCGTGAACGGCTCGAACGACTACGTCGGCCCGCGCCCGCTCAACCCGTTCACATACTTCGGCGGCCCGTCTGTCCGCAGCCAGTCGCAGCCGCGGGCACTCGACATCACCGGCCTGCACGGCGTCTTCGCCGCGCTCGGCTGGACCGACATCGACAACGCGGCCGTCGCGCTCGAGCTGAACGGGACCCGCCTCGAGTTCTTCGGCGTGGACGACCCGCACCACGGCCTGGACCGGCTCGACCTCATCACGCGGGCGATCGACGACCTGCGTGCGAACGACCCGCTGGCCGACGAGACGTGGCCGGACCCCGGGAAGGCGCCCGAACCGCGGCCCACCGTCACGATCGGCGTCAGCCACGCTCCGTACCAGCGGGTGCTCAACTCCTTCGTGAACCACGGCGCGCAACTGATCCTCGCCGGGCACACCCACGGCGGCCAGGTCTGCGTGCCCGGCTTCGGCGCACTCGTCACCAACTGCGACATCCCGCGCGCCCAGGTCAAGGGCCTGAGCCTGTGGGACTCCGGCCTGCACACGTCTTACCTGCACGTGTCGGCCGGCCTCGGCACCTCGATCTACGCCCCCGTGCGGTTCGCCTGCCCGCCCGAGGCGACCCTGCTCACCCTCATCGGCGCCTAGCCGATCGGCCGGGGTCGCGAGCTCCGTCAGCGGACGCCCGATTTTCGATCTATACTTGTGGAGGCCCACGGGCCATCGGGGTATGGCGCAGCTTGGTAGCGCGCGTCGTTCGGGACGACGAGGTCGCAGGTTCAAATCCTGTTACCCCGACAGCAGTACAGAAGGGCCGCACATCGTGCGGCCCTTCTGCTTTCTCCTTGTGAGGGGTCGCAAATCGACCTTCGTTGGGCCTGGGAAGGTCGATTTGCGACCCCTCACCGGCGGGATACCGGCGGATGCAGGGCGAGGGTGTCCCGGATCAGGCGCAGCAGCATCCGTCGGTCGGCGAGCTCGTCGGCGGCGATCTCGACGACGTGCCAGCCCAGAGCCGTGAGCCGGGCGACCCGGGTGCGGTCCTTGCGCCACCGATCCGGCTCGTTGCGATGGTAATCGCCCTGGTACTCGAAGATGACCCGGTGCGCGGGAAAGCAGAGGTCGGCCCGGGCGATGACCCGGCCGAACGCATCCGCGATCGGATGGTTGACCGCGAGGCCCAGGATGCCGGCGCGAACGATCGTCACGCGGATGACCGACTCGGGCGGCGACTCGGCACGGTCGTCCAGCAGTCCCAGCGCTTCCAGCAGGCGCGCTCGCCAGCGCCGGGCCGGGTGGCGGTCGGCGGCGGCCGCCAGGTCCGCGCGGCCGGCGAGCGGATGCCGGTGGTGGATGATGTAGTCCCCCGCGGCCACGAGGTCCTCGACGTCGAGGACGGCGGCGAGGTCGCACCACGTGCGCGCGGCCGTGGTCAGCCGAAGCCCCTGCCGCTCGCCAACGTCATCCGGGCCGAGTTGA
Organism: Cryobacterium sp. Sr8; assembly: GCF_004403225.1. Taxonomy (NCBI): domain Bacteria; kingdom Bacillati; phylum Actinomycetota; class Actinomycetes; order Micrococcales; family Microbacteriaceae; genus Cryobacterium; species Cryobacterium sp. Sr8. The sequence goes on from NZ_SOHO01000032.1 coordinate 17,408, forward strand.
AGCTTGTGGCCGATGGATCCGGCGGCCCGGCACGCGCGCATCGGCGCCGGCATGCCCACGTGGAGCTGCGGCGCCCGGGCCAGCCTCGGCGGGAGCGGGATGCCCAGGATCAGGGCGGCCGTGACCGTGCAGAAGAACGCGGCGTCCGGCATCCGCAGCTGGAGCGCCCCCGCCCGCTCGTAGACCGAGAGCGGGGAGTCGGGCGAGCGGATGCCGTGGAACGGACGGGCGAGGTCCGGGCCTCGCAGCCGACCCTCGCCGATACCCCGGGCGGCGGCCGTTCGGGTGGTGAATGAGCCGTCGCGGAGCTCTGGCGGGAGCGGAAGTCGGGAGGCCACGCGCCCAGAGTGCCGCATCCGGAGCCTCGGGGTCGGGGTTATCCACAGCCGCCGCCGGCGGCCGGCGCGTGAGGGGTCGCAAATCGACCTTCGTTGGCGCCGGGAAGGTCGATTTGCGACCCCTCACGAGAAAAAAGGGTCAGGACACCCGGGCGAGCGCGGGGGCTGGCGCGGGAGCGGGGGCGCGGAGGGCGGCCACGATCTCGAGGGAGCGGATGCGGCCGGCGAGCGTCGAGGCCTGGGAGCTGAGCATCAGCTCGTCCGCGCCGGTCGACTCGAGCAGCGCGGTCAGTTTGGCGTCCACCTCGGCCGGGGTGCCGACGGCCTGGCGCCGGTTCCGGGCCTCGATGAAGTCCCGCTCCGGCGGCGAGAACTCGTAGGCGAGCGCCTCGGCGATCGACACCGGCTCGGGCTTGTGGCCCTGGCGCATCCGGAGGAAGGTGAGCAGCCCGGGCAGCGACTCCCGGCGCACCACCTCGGGGTCGTCGTCGCTGACCAGGCCGACGGCGATCATCGTGTGCGGCGCGGTGAGGAAGCGGCTCGGCTCGAACCGCTCGCGGTAGATGGCGAGGGCGGCCTCCGTGTTCTCGCCGGCGAAGTGGTGGGCGAAGGCGAACGGCAGTCCGAGGGCTGCGGCGACCTGCGCGCTGAAGCCGCTCGAGCCGAGCAGCCACATCTGCGGGGCGTCGCCGAGCCCGGGGTAGGCGGTGATCGTGCGCATCGGGTTGGCCTCGTCCATGCCGCCGTGGAAGAAGCCGATCAGGTCCACGAGCTGCTGGGGGAAGTCGTCGACGCCGAGGCCCTCGGTGCTGCGGCGCAGGGCCATCGCGGTGGCGCCATCCGTGCCGGGCGCCCGGCCGATCCCGAGGTCGATCCGGTCGCCGTACAGGGCGCGCAGGGTGCCGAACTGTTCGGCCACGACGAGCGGGGCGTGGTTGGGCAGCATGACGCCGCCGGAGCCGACCCGGATGCGCTCGGTGCGGGCCGCGATGCCCGCGATCAGCACCGGCGGGGCGCTCGAGGCGATCGCCGGCATGTTGTGGTGCTCGGCGACCCAGAACCGGTCGTAGCCGAGGTTTTCCGCGGCCTGGGCGAGGCGGATGCTGCCGGCCACGGCCTCCGCGTTGGTTCCGCCGGCGGGGCGGGCGGCCAGGTCGAGCACGTTGATCGGTAGCGTTTTCATCCCTCGGTGCAACCGGGGGCCCGGCCGGTTGATTCCCGCCCGTGACCAAATCGAAACGCCCGTTCCACCCCCGCGGCCCTCCCCTCCCGGGGGTAGGACGGTAAACTCGCCTTTGGCCAAGGAGGTCCACACGATGAGAAAAAAACTGTTCTCTGCCGCTGTCTGCGGTTCCGCATTATTGCTCGCCATCACCGGGTGCAGCACCACGTCCGGCAACGGAACGAAGGATGACGGCGCGACCGGATCCGGCACCGGAGCGGATTGCGTCATCAAGTCCGCCGTGCCGATCTCCGCGGCCTTCAGCCTGACCGGAGCGGCAGCGCAGTACGGCGCGAGCCAGAAGAACGCGCTCGAACTCGCCGTCGAAGACCTGAACAAGGTCGGCGGGGTCACCTACGAGCTCACCGTCGAGGACGACGCGACCGACCCCAAGCAGGCCATCCAGGTGTTCGACACCCTGATCGCTTCCGGCGCCGCCGTCATCATCGGCCCGACGCTGTCGAACACGGCCAAGCAGACGAACCCGATCGCCCAGGACGCCAAGGTCCCCGTGCTCGGTGTGTCCAACACCGCTGCCGGCATCACGGAAATCGGCGACTACATCTTCCGTGACTCCCTGACCGAGGATGCCGTCATTCCGCAGACCATCAAGGCGGCCGTCGAGACCCTCGACGTGAAGAAGGTCGTCGTGATGTACAGCAACGACGACGCCTTCACCGAATCCGGCTACCAGGCCTTTGCCGCGGCTCTCAAGGACGAGGGCGTCGACATCGCCGACACGTTGACCTTCTCCAAGGCCGACACCGACTTCCGCGCCCTGCTGAACAAGGCCAAGAAGTCCAACGCCGACGCGATCGTCGTCTCCGGCCTGATCGACGCGGCCGTGCCGCTGGTCACCCAGGCGCGCGAAATCGGCATCGACACCCCGATCATCGGCGGCAACGGCTTCAACTCCCCCGCCCTGATCAAGGGCGCCGGAAAAGCCGCCGAGGGCGTCATCGTGGGTGCCGCGTGGAACTCGGCCTCCGACAACGAGCAGAACGTGAAGTTCATCGAGGACTACACCGCGAAGTTCGATGCCGCGCCCGACCAGTTCTCGGCGCAGGCGTATGCCGGGCTGCAGATTATCGACCACGCGGTTCGCGCCGAATGCTCGGCGGAGCGTGAGGCCATCAAGGCGGGGCTCGGTGACATCACCGACGTGCCCACCGTGCTGGGCGACGTGAGCCTGAACGAAAACCGCGACGCCGTGCACGACGCACTCGTGCAGGTGGTCAAGGACGGCAAGTTCGCCATCCTGGAGTAGCCTGACCCGCGCACCCCGCTCCGCCTCGCTCAGGTCGTGTGCCGCCCGGATTCCGGGCGGCACACGACCGATAACAGGGACGTCACCATGCAACTCTTTCTCGACGGGATCTTTCTCGGTTCGATCTATGCGCTGTTCGCCATCGGTTTCACGCTGGTGTTCGGCATCCTGGACCGGCTGAACCTGGCTCACGCCTCGGTCTTCACGGCCGGCGCGCTGGTGGGGATCGAGGTGGTGTCGCGGTTCGGGATTTCGATCTGGCTGGCCATCCCGCTGGTGCTCGTCCTGGGCGCCCTGCTGGGCGTCCTGATCGAACGGATCGCGTTCCGGCCGCTCGCCGGACGGCACGATGCGCACTTCGCGGGGCTGATCTCCTCGATCGCGTTCGGGGCGATCATCCTCTCGCTGCTCCAGGCGCTGTTCGGAGCGGACACCCGGCGCTTCCCGGCCGACGCGTTCCCGCAGGCCCGGTTTGAGATCCTCGGCGCCACCGTCTCCCTGCTGCAGGTGATCATCCTGGTCATCAGCGTGTCGCTGATGGTCGTGCTGACCTGGCTGGTCGCCAAATCCAAGCTGGGCCGGGGCATGCGCACGATCGCCGAGAACCCCCACGCCGCCGCCGTGCTGGGGCTGAACGTGGGCCGGATCAGCAGCACCACCTTCGCCATCTCCTCGGCGCTGGGCGCCGTGGCCGGTGTGCTGTTCACCCTCAACGTCAACGCTGCCCAGCTTGGAATCGGCCACGCGGTGGAGCTCAAGGCCCTGGCCGTGATCGTCGTCGGCGGGATGGGATCCCTGCCCGGTGCCCTGGTCGGCGGCCTGATCCTGGGCCTGTCCGAGGTGCTCGCGGTGAATTACATCGGCAGTTCCTGGCGGGACATGGTGGCGTTCGGGCTGCTGTTCCTGATCCTGATCCTGCGGCCCCAGGGCCTGTTCGGCGCACGCAAGACGCGGGAGGTCTGATCATGTTGGTGGAATACAGCTCACTGATCACGCTGATCGCGCTGACGGCCATCCTCGCCTTCAGCTTCTACGCCGTGCTGATCGCCGGCCAGCTCAGCCTGGCCCAGCTCGGGCTGGCGTCGCTCGCCGCCTTCACCTCCTCCCTCGTCGTGCCGGACGAGCCCCTGTTCGGGTTCATCCCGCCGCTGGCCGTCGGCATCGTCTTCGGCATGTGCGTGGGCATCCTCGCCGCGTTCATCCTCGGCCTGCCGGTGATCCGCCTGCGCGGCGTCTTCCTCGCCATCGCCACCCTCGCCTTCGGCGAAATGGTGCGGATCTTCCTGATCAACCAGACCTGGACGAACGGCGCCCAGGGTCTGGGCTTCCCCAAGCTCGTCGGCATCGAGATCGCCTGGATCGCCCTGATCGTGGTGGCCTACTGGTTCTGGCGCCTGTCCGGATCCCGGATGGGGCGGGCCTTCGCGGCCATTCGCGAAGACGAGCTGGCCGCCACCACCATGGGGATCAACGTGGCCAGGTACCGGATGGCGTCCTTCGTCATCGCGGGGGCCGTGGCCGGCCTCTACGGTGTGCTCCTGGCCTACTTCTCCCGGTTCGCCGACCCCAACGAGTTCTCCTTCACCGCGGCCGTGGACGGCCTGGTCACCGCGGTGGTCGGCGGGGTGACGCTGTTCGTCGGCCCGCTGCTGGGCTCCGTCTTCCTCTCCGTGCTCCCCGAGCTGCAGCGCCTGCTCGGCATCAACGCCGGCTGGATCCGCCCCACCATCTCCGGGGTGCTGCTCCTGGTCGTGATCCTCTTCCTGCCCGGAGGCCTCTCCGGCCTCATCCCCCGGCGCAAGTCCGCCAAACGCCTGGTCGCCGACCCGGCCCTGCGGCCCGACCTGCCCGCCCTCCCCGCGCCCGGCACGGAACTGGTGAGCCTGCAGGGCATCGGCAAGTCCTACGGCGGGGTGCACGCCGTGCGCTCCGTCGACCTCAGCGTGCAGGCCGGGGAGGTCCTCGGTCTGATCGGTCCCAACGGCGCCGGCAAGACCACGCTGGTGAACATGGTCACCGGGCTGACTCCCCCGAGCACCGGCACCGGGGTCGTGCTCGGCACGGCCCTGACCGCCGGCACCAAGGCTCACCGCCTGGCCCGGTCGGGAGTGGCCCGCACGTTCCAGCAGATCAAGCTCTTCAACCGGCTCTCGGCCCTGGAGAACGTGCTCGTCGGCGGCTACCGGATCACCCACGACACGCTGCTGCGCCGCCTGCTGTTCCTGCCGTCGGCCAGGCGGTTCGAGCGGGAGGCCGTGGCGATGGCATCCGCCCAGCTGATCCGGGTGGGGCTCGGCGACAAGGCGGCCAACGCCGCCGGAGACCTGTCCTACGGCGACCAGCGCCGGCTGGAGATCGCCCGCGCACTGGCCTCGCATCCGTCGCTGCTGGTGCTCGATGAGCCGGCGGCCGGCATGAACCACGTCGAGGCCGGACGCCTGTCTGAACTGATCAGGTCGCTGGCCGCCGACGGCATCGCCGTGCTGGTGATCGAGCACAATGTGCGGATGATGCTGGCCACCTGCGACCGGATCATGGTGCTGAACTTCGGCGAGGTCATCGCCTCGGGCAAGCCCGCCGACATCGCCCGCGACCCCAAGGTGCTGGAGGCGTACCTCGGGTCGGCCGGCAATGATGCCGACGTGGAAGCGGCATCCGTTCTCGCCGCAGAGAACCTGGCCGAGGTCGCCGTCGAACTGGCCAGGGAACACGAACAGGGTCCGGATGCCGTGATCGGCGACGACGCCGAACCGAACGGCGCGGCCGAACCGGAGGACAAACGATGAGCGACCCGATCCTGAGCGTGGAGGGCCTGCAGGTCAACTACGGGCGAGTGGAGGCGGTGCGCAACGTGTCCTTCGAGGTGGCGACCGGCGCGCTGGTCACCCTCGTGGGCGCCAACGGCGCCGGCAAGACCTCCATTCTCAATGCCGTTTCCGGGCTCATCCGCCCACGCCACGGTGTGATCAAGTTCAAGGGCCAGGACATCACCAAATGGCCGGCGCACCGGCTGGTGAAGGCCGGGCTGGTGCAGGTGCCCGAGGGGCGGGAGATCCTCGGCACGCTGACCGTGGCCGAGAACCTGAGCCTCGGCGGCTGGCACCGCGGCAGCACCCTGAACGCGAATGTGGCCCGCGTCTACGACCGCTTCCCGGTGCTCTTCGAACGACGCAGGCTCCACGCGGGGGCCCTCTCCGGCGGCGAGCAGCAGATGCTCTCGATCGCGCGGGCGCTCATCGCCGAGCCCGAGATCCTGCTGCTCGACGAACCGTCGATGGGACTCGCGCCAAAAATCGTGGATGAGGTCTTCTCCGTGATCGAGGAGATTCGGAGCACCGGAACCACGGTGGTCCTGGTCGAGCAGAACGCGCGGCGGGCCCTCGCGGCGGCGGACTTCGGTTACGTGCTGGAGACCGGGGAGATCACTCACTCGGGTCCCGCCCACGAACTACTCGCCGACGAGAAGGTGATCGAGGCGTACCTGGGCCTCGACTAGCGAGCAGCCTCCGAGCGATCCCGGACCCGTGACCACTATGGCGCCGGCGACGGTTCTGCTAGTGTGCCGTCGACGGTGATGCGGCGATGCTGCGGCACCGGAACGGGAGCAGCCCGCCCGCGGCGGTGGAGGTGACGGAGTGAGCGGTGTTGACACGGTGCAGCGCAGCGCGCTTCACCGCAGGACGCTGTTCCTGACCTTCTCCTACCTGATCGCGCTCGCGCTGATCGCATTCTGGCCCAGCCGGGTCGACCGCGACGCCGGGGACCTGCTCGGCTCCGTCGTCGGCTGGCTCCATTGGCACGGGGCGCCCCGCTGGATGCACTACGACGTCATCGAATTCGGGGCGAACATCGCGCTGTTCGTGCCGGTGGGGCTCTTCGTGGTGATTCTGGCCGGTGCCAGCCGCTGGTGGCTCGGGCTGGTCGTCGGGTTCACCGCCAGTTGTGTGATCGAACTCGGTCAGCTCGCCTTCGTGCCCGCCCGATTCGCGACGGTGAACGACGTGGTCGCGAACACGGCCGGCGCCACCGCCGGGGCGGCCGCCGCCGTGCTGCTGCTGCTGGCCCTCGGCGTGCCCGCCGACCGCCGGCTGTAGCCGGGCGCCCTCCGGGCCGCCGCTACTCGGCGCTCTCGCACCGGATCCGTGGCCAACTCAGGAGAATCCGCGCGCGGGCCATGCAGGTCCGCGTGTTTCCGGGCCGCCGACGAACCGCGCCGCCGGTTCTCCTGAGTTAGCCACCGCGCGAGCCTGACCTTGCCCGGCTGGCCTCGGGGAGACTGCCGCTACGGACTCGTGAGGAGGCCCCGGAGCTGCACGGCGGTGGGGTTGGCGGGGTCGAGCGAGAGCGCCCGGTCGGTCTCCGCCACGGCGCCGGAGATGTCCCCGAGCAGGTAGCGCACGACGGCGTTCTGCACGGCAACCGCGGAATCCTTCGGGGTGAGTTCCACCAGGGCCTCGAGCGTCTGTCCGGCCGCGGAGGTATCCCCCGAGTTGAGCTGGCCGACGGCGAGCGCCCGCTCGGTGGAGACGGTCCCGGGCAGGGCCTGGCGGGAACGCTCTGCCCACGAGACGGCGATCGGCGCGGCGCCTTCCAGCCCGCCGTCGGCGGCGGCGGCGGCGGCGGCGGCGAACGACTGCGCCGCGATGCCCCGGAGGTCGGCGTCCCACGGCCGCAGCGCACCGGCGCGCTCGAACGCCGCCTCGGCCGCGGGGAGGTTGCCCTGTGCGGCCGCGGCGACTCCGGTGGCCAACGGCACCTCGGCGCTGAGCGCGACCACGAGCCACAGCACCCACGCGGCCAGGGTCACCGTGCGGGCGCCGGACCACAGCGACCGGGTCACCCCCAGCCGCAACCGCAGCCCGCCGTCCGGAACCTGCGCGAGCAGGGTGCCGGCGAGCACCGCGGCCACGATGGTCGTCGACGGCGCGGTGAAATGGGTCAGCAGCGCGACGCCGTATCCGGCGAGTCCGGCCAGGGCCGCGGCGAGCACGTCGGCCCGCGCGTGGCCCACTCCCCCGCGTGCGGCGGCGCGCCAGGCGCGCACACCGCAGGCGACGACGGCCGCGGCGATTCCGAGCACCACGACCAGCAGCGGGATGCCGCCGGCCAGGGCGACCTGCAACACCAGGTTGTGCGGGGAATCCAGAGTGCTCCCGGCGACGGACTCGGCCGCGTTGGCGTTGAGGAACCCGTTGACGCCGACGCCGAACGGATGCGCGCCGAGCACGGCCAGGCTGTCCTGCCAGAACCCGAACCGGCCCTCGAGCGACTGGGTCGACAGCGGGCTGGCGCCCAGCAGGCGGTCCCGCGTGAACGGCACGGCCAGGGCGCCACCCAGCAGCACCAGGGCGCCGGCAGCCGCGATGCCGAGGCTGCGCAGGGCGGGGCCGCGCGCGCCGCGCACTATCTCGAGCACGAGTAGGACGAGCAGGGCGATGCCGGCGGCGAGAAGGCCCGCTCGGGAGGCCGAGAGCACGACGGCGGTGGCCGCCAGCGCGAGCCCGGCGCTCAGCCAGAGCCGCTCCGGCAGGGACAGGTCGGCCACGCCCGCGCGGGCGGGCCGCGTCCAGGCGCGCAGCACGCGCAGGGCCAGCACGGCCAGGAACAGGGCGCCCAGGATGCCCTGGTCGGTGGCGTTGCCGGTGAGCGAACCGGCCGGGCGAGATCCGTGGCAAACGGCCGCGCGCCGAGCGCCTCGAGCACCGAGACGGCCCCGAGCGCGATCGCCGCGGTCGCTGCGGCGCGCAGCAGGGTGCGCACCCTCGCGGCGGGCACGCCGGGGCCGAGCAGCCGCGCGCCCGCCCACAGGGCGCCGAAGTACACCGGCAGGGTGACCAGACCCTCATAGCGCGGCCACCGTCCCCACAGCTGGGCGGCCGGCGCTGCGGAGAGCAGCACCCCAAGAAGCGCGAGGGCCGCGGCAGACGCGGCGGCGATCACGAACCAGCGCGGCAGGCGTCCCCGGGAGACGGCGACGGAGGCCAGGGCAACGGCAATCGCGGCCAGCACATCCTTCGGTAGCACCTAGCGCACGAACGCGTCGGGGAGCAGAACGATCGACGCGAGCACGAGCATCCAGACCGCTGACGCCGCCGTGCGCTGCCGCAGGGGCGAGGCAGCGGGTTCGCGGGGTGCCGTGCGGGTCGGCGTCCAGCCCGCCGGGCGCGCGGGGCCGCGGGGTGGTTTCACCACGCGGCGGCCTGTGGTGTCGTCGAGGGCCGCCGTTTTCGTGCGTTGTGCGGTGCTAATGGAACGTCGTCTCCGTCAGTTGGGGCAGGCGGCCAGGTGGGGCAATCGGCGCGTCAGGATCAGGGAACCAGTGCGGTCGCGGCGGAGTACTTCGTCACCGAGGTGTACCCGGCCTTGGTGCCGACCACGCGCACCTTCATCGTGTCAGCCCGGTCGGCCGCAACGAGAGTGTATGTCTTCGCCGTGGCCCCCGTGATCGCGACACCCGAGCGGTACCACTGGTAACCGAGCGTCACCGCAGCCGGCCCCCCCACCCTATTGGCCGGGGCGCCGGCTCCGAGGGGGGTTTGCGCCCTCGCGCGCACCCAGACATGGGCCCCCAGAAATGAGGGCACTCCGCAGCGCCAGAGGGCGAAACCGGCGCGGAGAGCTGATACTAAGGGAATGGCCAACACGCGCGTCCGTCGAACGCTCGCGCGCGGGCGGCGCACCGTGCGGCACCACACCCAATCGGTGAGGTCGCGGATCGTGGTGTCGATCCTGGCCGTGGCCGCCCTGGGCCTCGCGGCGTCCGGGGTCGCGGCCTACCTCGTGCAGCGGGAGGGCGTCGTCGCCAGCATCGACGCGCGGCTCCTGCGCACGGTCCCCGACCTGAAGGCGATCGCCTCCGGCGCGACCACCGGCGGCGACCCGACCACCGGCACCGGCACCGATTCCGCGGGCGGCACCGGCGCGCTCGCCACCACGGGCGCCGCCGCGTCCACGCCGCTGACCAGCGTGGATGCCATCCTGCGAGTGGCCATGAAGCAGGTCATCCCGGCCGCGAACGAGAGCGTCCTCGGCCTGATCGACGGCAAGCCGGCACTGGTCCCGGCGGCGAACCTGCCCTTCCGGATGGACGAGGACGCCGCGTTCGTCGCGCGGATCCTGGCCGAGGCCGACCCGACCCAGGTGGTGATCGGCACGGCCACGGGCACGGAGCAGACACTCCGCTACCTGATCGTTCCGGTCAGCGCAGCCGGAGACCCGAGCTCGGGCCTCTACGTGGCCGCGTTCGATCTCGACGCCGAGCTCGGCCTGGTCGCCGAGTCCTTCCAGACCTTCGTGCGCGTGGCCCTGGCCGCCCTGATCGTCGTCGGGCTGGTCGCCTGGGTCGTTGCCGGCCGGCTGCTGCGCCCGATCCGGCTGCTGCGGGATGCCGCCGCGGGCAGCACCAACGCCGCCGACCTCACCGAGCGCATCCCGGTGACCGGCCACGACGACGTGTCCGAGCTGGCCACGGCCATCAACGGCATGTTCGACCGCCTGCAGGCCTCCTCGCTGAGCCAGCGCCGGCTGCTGGATGACATCGGCCACGAACTCAAGACGCCGATCACGATCATCCGCGGCCACCTCGAACTGCTCGACATCGCGAATGTGGGAGAGGTCAGGGCCACCCGGGAACTCGCCATCGATGAACTCGACCGGATGTCCACGCTCGTGTCAGAGATCTCCCTGCTCGCGTCGTCGTCCGGGCCGAACTTCGTCGAACTCGCCGAGGTCGACATCGAGTCGCTGACCGCCTTCGTGGGCGCGAAGGCATCCGCGCTCGATCCGGCGCGCACATGGCGCACCGAGTCGGCCAACGTGCTCGCGCAGATCGACTCCCGCCGGATCACCCAGGCCTGGCTGCAACTCGCCGACAACGCCGTCAAGTATTCGACCCCGGGGACCCCGATCACCATCCTCGGCGAGGTCGCCGAGACCCCGGCCGGACCGTGTCTCAACCTGTCGGTGCAGGATGCCGGGCCCGGCATCGCCGTCGACGCCCAGGAGCAGATCTTCGAGCGCTTCCGCCGGCTCGAATCGAGTCGGGGCGTCTACGGCTCCGGGCTCGGGCTGTCGATCGTGTCCGCGATCGCGGAGGCCCACGGCGGCTCCGTGCTGCTGCGGAGCGCCCCGGGGACGGGATCCGTCTTCACCATCAGCATTCCCCTCGTCGCCGAGGCGACCATCCCCGAGGCCCTCGTGGGCGCGGAAGCATAAGGAGCACCAGGTGACCAGGATTCTCATTGCCGAGGACGAGTCGCGCATTGCATCGTTCGTGGAGAAGGGGCTGCGCGCGGCCGGCTTCTCGGTGACGATCGCCGACGACGGCCGGGCCGCCGTCGCCGAGGCCGAGACCGGGCAGTACGACCTCCTGGTGCTCGACGTCGGCCTGCCCGGCCTCGACGGCTTCGACATCCTCGAAACGCTGCGCGGCCAGGGCAACCGGATCGCCGTCATCATGCTCACGGCCCGGGACTCGGCCGCCGACACCCTGCGCGGGCTCGAAGGCGGAGCCAACGACTACATGTCCAAGCCGTTCCGCTTTGACGAGCTGCTGGCCCGGGTGCGGCTTCGGCTGAGGGATGCCCGCCCGGACACCGCCGGCACCCTGGCGTCCGGTGATCTCGAACTCGACCTGAAGACCCGGCGGATCCGTGTGGCCGGGCGCCCCGTTGACCTTTCCGCGCGCGAATTCGGCCTGGCCGAGGAGTTCATTCGGCACCCCGAGCAGGTGCTCAGCCGAGAACAGCTGCTCAGCCGGGTGTGGGGCCTCGACTACGACCCGGGCTCGAACGTGGTTGAGGTGTATGTGCGCTACCTGCGCGCCAAGATCGGCGCCGACCGGATCGAGACCGTTCGCGGCATGGGTTACCGCCTGAAATAGAAATGGCCGGGGAGCGTTCAACCCGATGGACGCTCCCCGGCTCTGGCTACTGTCGGCGCGGTGCGCCGGCAGAGTGTGTGTGGCTAGTCGTCCGACTCGTCTGAATCGTGCGAGTCACCGGAGTCCTCTGCGTCCTCGGAGTCTTCTGCGTCCTTCGAGTCCTCTGCGTCCTCTGAGTGGGTCATTCGTCTTCGCGCTCGGCCTCGTCGGCGTCGTCCGACTCGTGGTCGACCTCGACCGCGTCGTCCGGCTCGACGGCCTCGACGGAACCGGAGGAGTCGGATTCCTGCTCGTTCTCGTCGGCGTCATCGCCGTCGTCGTCCGAGGACGAGTGCTTTGTGCCGGCGCCTTTGGCTGCGTCCTCGGCGTCCTTGGCTGCGTCTTTGGCTGCGTCCCTGGCGCTCTTGGCAGAGTCGCGGGCCTCGTCCCTGGCGTCCTTGGCCGCATCGCGGGCTTCGTCGCCGGCCGCGTCGTCATCCGCGCCGGATGCGCCGTCCTCCGGCGTATCGGTGGACTCCGTCGTCCAGCCGAACAGTCCGTGGGCGTTCGGGTTCGCGTGCTCGAGGGCGTTCTCGGAGGCGGGCCCGACGCCGCTCACGGGCATGACCTGGCCCGGGGCATCCACGGTCGTCAGGGATGCGGTCGTCGCATACGCGCCGCCGGTGGCGAGCGCCACTCCGAGCAGGCTCGCGGCCCCGGTCATGAACAGCTTCGTTGATTTCTTCATCGTGATGCGCTCCCGTTTCTTCCCGAACCCGATCGGGTCATTGGGGCAACTCTGGCGACGGGAGATGAGGCCGCCCGGAGAGCGGGATGAGAGATTTCTCATCCTCGAGGCGGGCCTCGGCCGCCGGCCCGGTCGCCGCACCCGGGAGACGAATATAACCCGGCCTGTCTCGAGGCGCCAGAGGCGTTTACCCCGGCACTATGGGCGCGGCTTAGACTGGTGCCGGAAAATACTCGACGGCACGGGCACCCTTGAACCCGGCCGGGCTCGGGCGGTCGGAAGGCAATCGGTGGGGAAATTCATGCGCTGGGCGCTGGTGCCTGTCATGACGGCCTGGGCCGCGCGAACGGGCGCGAGCCTCGGGCATGTGCCCCGGCCAACGGATGCTCCGCAGGCGCGTTCCGCGGGCGTCGATAGCGACCGTGTGCTCGTCTTCGGCAGCGGTCCGGCGGTCGGGTGGGGGGTGCTCAGCCACGATCTCGCCCTGCCGGGTTCCCTCGCCCGGGCACTGTCGGCCCGCACCGGGCGCGGGGTCGACGTCGAGGCCCTCTTCAGCCCCCAGACGACCGCACGTTCGGCGGCGGCGGACCTCGACGACCGCGAGCTGGGCCGCTACGACGCCATCGTCGTGACCCTCGGCGGCAATGACGCTCTCACCCTTACCTCGGTGCGGGCGTGGCGCCGCGAACTGTCCGCGTTCCTGAGGCTGCTCGTGCGCACCTCGGGGCGCAGCACGCAGGTCTTCATGCTGGGCGTGCAGCCCATTCGATCCGTGCCCGGGTTCGGCGGGCCGTTCGGCACCATCGCCGACCGGCACGCGGCGGTGCTCAACGAGGCGACGGCAGTGATGTGCCGGGCGCTTCCGCGCACGACATTCGTTCCGTTGACGGCTCGGCCCGGCGTCGCAGCAGACCGGTTCCGCACGGCAGAGGACTACCGCCACTGGGCGGGGATCCTGGCCGCGACCATGGCCGGCCCGCTCGACGCCGAGCATGCCAGGGGCGCACGCCCCGCAGCGGACAGCGCGGGCGCCGACCGCGACCGGTGAGCGCTCCGGCCAGCGCCCCGGTAAGCGCCCCGGCGACCGCTCCGGCGACCGCTCCGGCCGGCGCTGGACGCCGGCCCGGGAACCATGCGGCCCACGCCCAGCCCGGTCGGATTACCCTCGATATATGAGCAGGATTGCGGAGCGCTGGCGGTCGCACCTCCTCACGACTTTTTCCGGCAACGCCGAGGGCCGCCCGCACTGGGTCGGTCCGATCGAAGAGGGCGACGACGCCGGCTACTTCGGCCCGGGTTCGGCGGCCTGGGCCGTGCACGGCGGGATGGCGACGATGGTCGCCGGCATCCGTGCCCTGCTCATGCAGACCCTGCACCCGGGCGCGATGGCCGGCGTGCACGACTGGTCGCGGTACCGTGAGGACCCGCTCGGGCGGCTCGGCCGCACCATCCAATGGCTGATCACGGTGACCTTCGCCGACACGAAACTGGCGGGGCTCGAGTCCTCGCGGGTGGCGCGCTTCCACGACCGGGTCGCGGGCACCTACCTCGACGCGCGAGGTGTCGAACGGCCATATGCGGCGGGCGACCCTGAGCTGCTGTCCTGGGTGCATGTGGTGTTCACCGACGCGTTCCTCGCCTGCGAGCAGTTGTGGGGCGGCGACATCCCCGGCGGCGCGGATGCCTACGTGCGCGAATGGGCGATCGCCGGCGAGCTGGTGGGCGTGCCCACCCCGCCGCGCTCGAAGCGGGAGCTGCGGGCGCAACTGGCCGCCTTCTCGGAGGCCGGGACGCTCAAGAGCGACGAGCGAGTGGCCGAGGCGGTGCGCTTCATCCGAAATCCGCCGCTGCGGCGCTCGATGATGCCGGCCTACCGGGTGATGTTCGCCGGCGCGGTCGCGTCGCTGCCGGAGGAGTACCGCCGGATGCTCGGGCTCCGGCGGTCGAGGCTGCCCGCCGTGTGGGCGACGGGCGTGGTGCTCGGGGCGGTGCGGATGCTGCTCGGCAGCCGCTCGACCTCGGAGGATGCCGCGCGGAAGCGGATCGCCCGCCTCCAGACCCGCCGAGATTGACACTTGCGGTCGAGCTGCCCCCGCGCACCAGGCAACCTCGACCGGAACAGGCGAACTCGGCGCATCCCCCCGCTGCGCCGGAAGGGAACCGAGGCGGCGAAAACGCCACACGAGGGCGCGATCGAGGCGTTTTTGGGTTGCGTCCCCGTGAGTGGTGTGGTTTCCCGCTCGTGAGCGTTGCTCCGGCAACGTGAAGAGCCACCGTGCGTGGGACGGCGTCCACCTCCGCGTAGCGATCAATAGGTTCCTTATTATCAAGGCTCCCCATTTGGACAACCAGGATGACGACGAATTGACCGAAACCGACACCGATTCTCTGGACGAGTATTACGCCATCTCAAACGGCACCGACCGGTGCGAGGCTGCCGGGCTCCGTGACGACGCCCCGACACACCATGCTCGCGCCCCTGACCCGACCGTCCCCCGGGAGACCAATGCGCCTATTGCAGGATTTGCAGAATAGAGCTCCAGCAAGAACGTCCACGGATTCACCCCCCACCTACGGCTGGTAGCCGCCGGCGCCCGCGTTGTGGCCCGGTGGGTTTCCGCTGATGAGCGTTCTCTCTTGTGAGCTGTTCACCATCGGGGTCGAGGCACGCAGGCGGCCTTGCGATCGTCAGCGGTCGCGAACTGGTCATCCGGTTTCTGCTTGGCGGGGTTGACCCCGGCGCCGTCACTCGTCTTCGCTGGGCTTCCTTTCGGCGACGTTTTCGGCAACTGCTGGCAGGTCTGCCTGTTCCATGTTTTCGATGTGAGTCAGGGACGGGTACGGACCTACTTCGGTTTCGCCCTCCACTGACATATCGCCAACCGGGCTGTCCACGGCCGGCTTGCCTGGCTTCGCGGACTGGGACGTCCCGCTTTCATCAGATACTGGTGTCGCCATCTCTTCGCTCATGGTGGACCTCCGCACGTCGTTTCGCGAACGCTTCGCTGCTGGTGAGAATATGCCTGCGGTCAGCGCGCGTCCAGTGCACGATTCAACCGTTGCCGCGGCGGGTGTGGGCATTGCGATCTGGACTGATGGTCCTGGCAATTCTGCGACTGGCACAACAGGAACGCGGATTTCAGCTCGGTCCTATCGAGCACCTGTGAGCCCAAACAGCAGCCGCAGGAACCAGGACCAGCCTTGCATCGTGGCTTCGGCGGGGTTCAGACGCCTGTTACGCGCCTCGGCGACCCGACATCGAGCGCACCAAGAACGCAATCACCGCTATCACCAGAAGGATCACACCCACCCACAATAGGAAGTTCAGGGACTGCACAAATCCTCCCGTCAGCAAGAGGACGATCGCGATGATAGCCACGACGATGAGCAGCATGTTCATGGTGTTCCTTTCCGTTGTTCCCGGAAGGTCCGGACAATCGAGTACCGGGTGCGTTCGCTATTTCTTGAACACGTCTTTCACCTGTTCGCCGGCCTGCTTCAGACTCGCCTTGGCCTGGTCGGTCTTGCCTTCAGCCTCGAGCGACTTGTCCCCCGCGATCTTGCCCGCGCTCTCCTTGAGCTTTCCCGCGGCCTTCTCAGCCGCGTTCTTGATCTTGTCAGCCTCACTCATAGTTTCCACCTCTCATCAGTCGAAGACAGTGAGGCCGCGCCGAATGATCGAATCTTCAGCGTTCTGGGCGAGCCCCTTTCCGGCGACGATACCCTCGCGTTAGGGTTGCAACAATGGGGCTGGACACCGGCTCCCGCTTCATCCACCGGCAATTCCGGGGAGCTGAAGAGGCCCTACGCCCGCGCGTTGGCGCCGGAGATGGTCGCGACGGCCCGCGCGCAACGCTGGGAACCGATCGAGGTCATCAAGGCCCTCTTCGTCGAGGAGGTCGCCGGTCGATCCCGGTCCATGCTCGCTACCCGTCGGAAGGCCGCCGGCTTCCCGACCGGGAAGACGTTCGACACTTGGGACGAGTCCGCGTCCTCGATCCCGGTGCCGACGCAGCACGTCCTGCGGACCCTGGAATGGATCGGTCGGAAGGAGAACGTCGTCGTTTGCGGGCCGAGCGGCACAGGGAAGACGTTCTTCCTCGAGGCCCTCGGCCAGCAAGTCGTGGAGGCCGGGATGCGCGTTGCGTGGTTCCGCCTCGAGGACCCAGGCGCGCTGGTCCGCGCGCACCGCTCCGACGACTCCGTCGGCCGCGTGGTCGCCCGGATCCTCCGCGCCGATTTGATCGTGGTCGATGACATCGGGCTGCTCGAAGTGGGTGCCGACGCGGCGGAAGGGCTCTATCGGCTCGTTGACGCCGCCTACGAGAAACGCTCCATCGCCGTGTCGTCGAACCTGCACCCGGCCGGCTTCGACGCCCTGATGCCCTGATGCCCTGATGCCCAAGAGGTGGATTCAACCGGTCGTCGCAACACCTCGATTATGGAGGTATCGGATGGGTCGGCCAGCGGGATGGATGAAGGAGCTGACGGGCAGGTCGCCAATGAAGTCGCCGGGTGCTCCGTCGCTTCGTCGGGAGGTTGAGCGGAAGTTCTGGGGTCAGATAGCAGAAGGGCTAACAAGCGAGAACGCTGCGACTGCGGTCGGCGTGTCGCAGGCGGCTGGTAGCCGCTGGTTCCGGGAGCGTGGCGGTGTGCCGCCTTTTGAGCTGCCCAGGTAACCAAAGCGGTGGCCCGTCTTTGAAGACGGGCCACCGGCGGTTGTTGCCCAAGAAAGGTTCCTGGGTGTGTGCCTTATTCCAGGACGCCGCAGGCGGCCGGGTCCGTCGCTTCTGCAGGCAGGTTCGGGTCCAGTTCGCTTGCACCTCGGCTGAAGTCATAAGAGCCGTTGCCGTTGTAGTCGATGCCGTGGATCACGACGACGCCTTCGCCTTCCCGGATGGAATCTGCGATCTCTTTGGCCGTTCCGGTTCCGTTGGGGCCCGGGTAGCCCGTTCCCGCCACCTTGGTGATGCGGATGTTATCGCGGCTGTAGTGGTAACTGCCATCCGCAGACACCGGGAAACGGGTCACGTCCAGGAAGCTGGCGGGAGTCGTGTCGCCCGTCGTAGTCAGCGACACGACGACCGGTCCGTACGCCGGAATCCCTTCCACGGTGTTTAGGCGGCCATCACGGTTGCTGTCCAGTGCCAGGGTGGGGCACTCATTCAGCGCTTGGTTGCCGTAGTGGATGTGCTGCGCGTGCGGAGCGTCTGGTGTTAGCCCGGAAGCGTGCACTTCTATGTGCTTGATCTTCTGGTTGCGAACTACCGCGGTAGCGGTGCCGGATGCCCCCGAGTTGTTTAGCTCCGTGAGATTGGCGGTCAGCGTTACCGTTTTGTCGGCACCTGTGGGTTGATCACTGTGCGCTTGAGCTGCGCCGGATCCGAGTGCAGCCGCAGCGAGTAACGCAACGGTCGAGGCTCCGAAAATCCCCATGGAATATCGTTTCACGATTGTCTCCTTGGTTAGCGGCCAACGAGGAGGTCCCGTTGGTCGTGGGTAGTTCGTAACAAACACTAATGAGGTTTGGTCATTTTAGGGAATTTTAGTGCTTTCCCGCCCACGGAGTCGGAGCAATGCTCGTTTGACGCCGAACCCCCTTGGAACTGGGCCATCCGCTCGCGCACAGCCATTGATACCGCGCACAAGAAGACACTCATTGAGTGTTGACAATCGCGGACGATCGGCGGTCGGCCGTTGTCCAGGAGGGCAACTCTAGCTGTCGCCTGGCCAACCTCCATACAGTCGGGATCGGCGAGAAACACCCTGTGATCACCATCTCCGTCCGGCGCAGGTCACGTCCCGCACGGTGTTGAGAAACTCCACAGAGATACTGGATGTGGCTCTGGTGCGGGGTGACTCAAAACTCCACCGACACCTTTCGAGGTTGTCTTTGAGTGGATCTGTCCACCGCACCAGAGCTGCTAATGCCGCTTGATCGGGGCGACATGACTTGATAGGAGCCTGGCCACCAGTCTCACCTCTGTGCTGTCTGCCTTCCCGACCAACGGCGATATCCCTTCAACGAAGAATCGGGAACGAAGTCATGACAGTTGCAGTTCTTGAACCGCCACAAATCGCCATCGCGGTCCCGGCGTCAAACATTATCTTCGCCGGGGTCGATACCCACAAAGACACCCATCATGTCGCCATCGTCGACGGCCTCGGACGGCCGATCGCCGATCGGGAGTTCCTTGCCGTGGGCAGTGGGTACCGCCAAATCATCGGCTTCCTCCACGCGCACGGCATCGTCGAAGCCGTCGGCGTCGAAGGCACCGGCTCCTACGGCGCGGAACTTACCCGTGTCCTGGCGGGAGCCGGCATGCGCGTGCTCGAGGTCTGCCGCGCCAACCGTGCCGAGCGTCGGCTGCGTGGCAAATCCGATCCCCTTGACGCACGCCAAGCAGCACTGTCCGTCGTCGCCGGGCGAGGGCTAGCGGGTCACGTCCCGCTGAGTGGTGGAGTTTCTCAACACCGTGCGGGTCAGTTGTTCTAGTTTAGGCGGCGGCGAGTTCGGGGAGGATCACCGCCTCATCGATGACCTCGA
>NZ_SOHO01000009.1:0-82261 GCF_004403225.1 Cryobacterium sp. Sr8
TAGTGCAGAAAGCCGCCGGAATGGGCGAACAATCTGCAAGTTTGAAACTGACAGAACAAATCATTACTGACTTGCTTTGTTGTTTAAATGTTTTCCAAAGGAATCTCTTGGCATTCACCCGCTAGAAACGGGATCCAACCACGAGGTTTTTGGCATTTGACATTGTGCACGCTGTTGAGTTCTCAAGGATCGGACGCACCCAGCCGCCGACCGCGAGGCCATTGCACTGGGACATTTCCTGTCATGCTATTGAGCTGTTCCGCAACGCTCGATCTCAACAAGTGAAACCAGGCGAAACGTCATCAAACAAACAACGCGAATGACTCCACATTGTTTAGCTTGGGATGGTCCCGCTTGAGGCCGAGAAGCTTTCCGCTTCCCGCACCTGTGGGGTGACAAGAGACAACATTACGGTCATCCGGGGCACTCGTCAAAAGCACCCGCGTCCCGGGCGTGTCTCCGCTATCCGCTCCCCCGCCGCAGCTGCAAACGTGCGGGCCGGCCGGCCCGCCGGAGGGTCTCGACAGCCTCGACCACCCGGTCTCCCGGTCGCCGAGGGTTGCGTCCCCGTGAGTGGTGTGGTTTCCCGCTGTTGAGCGTTGCTCCGTCAACGTAAAGAGCCACCGTGGGATGGTCAGTGAGTACCGACTAAAGCAACTCACGANAACTCCACATTGTTTAGCTTGGGATGGTCCCGCTTGAGGCCGAGAAGCATTCCGCTTCCCGCACCTGTGGGGTGACAAGAGATGACATTACGCGGATTTCGGGAGGCCCGCAATTCGCTGCCTCATCCCGGGCGTGTCGGCTCGTTTCACTCGACGAAGACGCCGGCGAGGGTCTTCTTGCCGCGGCGCAGAACCGCGACGCCGCTGGGCAGAACGGCGCCCTCAATCGTCTCCGTGTCGGTCAGCACCTTCACGTTGTTCAGGTACACCCCGCCCTGGCTGATCGCCCGCCTCGCTTCACTGAGACTGGCGGTCAGCCCGGTGTCCACGAGCAGCTGCGCCACCGGAGCGTGCGGAGCGGTCGTCGTGTTCGGGAGTTCGCGCAGCGCGGCCTCGAGCGTCTCCTGATCGAGGTCGGCCAGGTTCCCCTGTCCGAACAGAGCCTGCGCGGCGAGCACGGCGGCGGCCGTGGCCCGCTGCCCGTGCACGAGGCTCGTCACTTCGATGGCCAGGGTGCGCTGAGCCTCGCGGCGGAACGGTTCGGTCGCCACCGCCTCCGCCAGGCGCTCGATTTCGGCGCGGGTGAGGAAGGTGAAGACCTTGAGCCGGGCCACCACATCGGAATCGTCCGTGTTCAGCCAGAACTGGTAGAGCGCGTACGGGCTCGTGAGCGTGGGGTCGAGCCAGACGGCGTTGCCTTCGCTCTTGCCGAACTTGGTGCCGTCGGTGTTGGTGATGAGCGGCGTGCCGATGGCGTGCACGCTCACCCCCTCGGCGCGATGGATGAGGTCGGTGCCGCTGGTGAGGTTGCCCCACTGGTCGCTCCCCCCGGTCTGCAGCACGCAGCCGTAGCTGCGGTAGAGCTCGAGGAAGTCCATCCCCTGGAGCACCTGGTAGCTGAACTCGGTGTAGCTGATGCCGGCATCCGAGTTGAGCCGGGCACTCACGGCATCCTTCTTGAGCATGGTGCCGACGCGGTAGTACTTGCCGACGTCGCGCAGGAAGTCGATGACCCCCATCTTCTCGGTCCAGTCCAGGTTGTTGACGAGGGTGACGGCGTTGTCACCTTCGGCGCTGAGGAACCGGGAGACCTGGCCCTGGATGTACCCCACCCACTCCGCGACGACGTCTTTGGTCTGCAGCGTGCGCTCGGCCTGCGGACGGGGGTCACCGATCAGGCCGGTGGATCCCCCGACCAGTCCGAGGGGACGGTGGCCGGCCAGCTGCAGCCGCCGCATGAGCAGGAGCTGCACGAGGTTTCCCAGGTGCAGGCTCGCCGCGGTCGGGTCGAACCCGCAGTAGTAGGTGATCGGCTCTCCCCCCAGCAACTCGCGAAGTTCGGACTCGTCGGTGGAGACGTGCACGAGGCCGCGCCAGATGATCTCCTCCCAGACGTTGTCGAAGGAAGGATCGTTGGCCTGCAGGGCGAGGATGGCTGGGTCTGACACGCTGCCAGATTACCAGCGCGCCGGGCCGGCCCTCCCGATGGGCGTACCGGGCGCGTCCTGGGCGCGGATTAAGCTCTCCGGGTTGACGAGTCTTGATTTAGGCCTGAGGCTTCATTAGACTCACTTTAGGACGGAGGCTTAACCACATGTTCGTGATTACCGCAGACCAGATTGACAGCCGCAACGACCGGGATCGGGCGAGCGAGATGATCGCCCGGCTGAACGCCGACTTCGGCCCCGCCTTCCTTCTCCCGCCCGACCAGACCTCCGGCGACGAGATCCAGCTCCTGACGGCCGATGCCGACGCGGCGCTCAACGTTGTGCTGGCGCTGCACCGTGCGGGCCATTGGAGCATCGGCCTCGGCATCGGCGACGTGCGCACTCCCCTGCCCGCCTCGACCAGGCAGGCATCCGGCGGAGCCTTCGTGGCCGCCCGGGACGCGGTCAACCGGTCCAAGCGGACCGAGGCGCGGTTCGCCCTCGAGGCCGCGGCCACGGCTCCCCCGGGCGACCCGACGCCGGCCGCTGACGAGGTCGAAGCCATCGTCACCATGCTCCTGCTGCTGCGCCAGCGGCGCACCAACGAGGGCTGGGAGGCTATCGAACTGCTCCGGCGCGGCCTGCCCCAGGTGCAGATCGCCGCCGCCCTGGGGATCTCGACCGCTGCGGTCAGCCAGCGACTGAAAAGCGCCCAATGGAGGGTCGAGGAAGCCGTGCGCCCCGCACTGGTTAAGCTCGTACAGAACCTCGACCGCGCCACAACCGAATCGGAACGAGACGCATGACCTCGCTCACCGCCCACGTGCTGACCTACCTCTACTGGGTCTTCCTCCTGCTTGTCACCAGCGGCGCCCTGGTCGGCGCCGTGCTCGCCTTCAAGCTGCAGAAGCGGGCCTACGCCATCGGCTCGGCCGGGGCCCTCGCCGCCGGACTGCTGGTCGCGGCCGTTCCGATGCCACAAGGCCCGAGCGTCTTCGGCATCGTGCTCGGGATGCTCGCGGTCGCGCTGGCCGCGATCGGCGGCGGGCCGCTCACGGTGCTCATTCTCGAGCTCGCCACGAGGAACACCGTGCCGCCGGGCAGCCACGGCGGGATCCTCGTCGAAGACGGGGCCACGGATGACACCGTTGCCACATCCGGAGTGCACGAGGTGCTCCGCGGCGGACTGACCATCGGCATCCTCGAGCGCGTGGCGGTGGCCGGCGCGATCCTCGCCGGTTTCCCCGAGGCCCTCGCCGTGGTCGTGGCGATCAAGGGCGTCGGCCGCTTCACCGAGCTGGCGGCCGCCGAGGCACGCGAGAGATTCATCATCGGCACCTTCGCCAGCCTGATCTGGGCGTGCGCCTGCGCCGCCCTCGTCGGCCTCGCCGTCGTCTAGCCCCTCCCTCCAAGCCCCCTCAAAGCCCCCCTTTCTTACCCCCACCTCCCGCGAACCCGCAGTTGTGCGCGTTATGAGGCACGAATGACGCGCACAACTGCGGTTTCGCGGGTCATTTCGGCGGGCGCGGGACGGCCCGGCGGTAGGGCGAGACGGATGCCTCGCCCGGCATCCAGAACCGCCACGGGAACTCCGCTCCCCCGCCCTCGCCGCTCACGCCCGTGCGCGGGCCGGTGAGAAAGTCGGCCGGCTCGGCCGGCAACGTGAGCTGGAACGGCGGCAGGGCCAGGTCGGAGCCGTCGTCGCCGAGGCCGATCCCGAGCGCGAGCGTGAGCCGCGCCGGACCCCGCGCCAGGTCGCGATCGGTGGCCGATGAGGTGCGGCGGGCGCGGGCATCCGTGATGCCCTCGATGATCTCGCCGCCGCGGATCAGCACGGCGGACGCCTCGCCGTCGGGTGAGCAGACGACGTTTGCGCAGACGTGCATCCCGTAGGTGAAATACGCGTAGAGGCGACCCGCCGGGCCGAACATGCTGGCGTTGCGCCGGGTCTGCCCGCGAAAGGCATGCGAGCCCGGATCCGTCCCGCCGCCCAGATACGCTTCGACTTCGGTGATGCGCAGCGACACGCCTCGGTGGCTGAGCACCGCGCCCAGCAGGAGCGGCGCGACCTGGGTCGCGGGCCGTTCGAGCAGGGCGCGGTCGAACCTCACTTCGGGAGCCTCACTTCGGGAGCCTCACTTCAGCAGCGGCGCAGCCAATGCGCGCACGCGCGCCACGAGGGCGGCGCGCTGTTCGGCGACGCGCACGGGCGCGGTTCCGCCCTGGCCGTCGCGGCCCTCCACCGATCCCCGGATGCTGAGCACGTCGCGCACCTCGGGGGTCAGGTGCTTTGAGATCGACCGGAGCGCGTCGTCGTCCACCTCGTGCAGTTCGAGACCGCGTTCCTCGGCAAACTTCACCAGTGAGCCGGTGATCTCGTGGGCATCGCGGAAGGTGACGTGGCGCTTGACCAGCCACTCGGCGACATCCGTGGCCAGGGAGTAGCCCTGGGGCGCGAGTTCAGCCATCCGTTCGGTGTGGAAGGTCAGAGTGGCGACCATGCCGGTGAAGGCCGGCATGAGCACCTGGAGCGTCTCGATCGAGTCGAAGACGGGTTCCTTGTCTTCCTGCAGGTCACGGTTGTAGGCCAGCGGCAGCCCCTTGAGGGTGGTGAGCAGCCCGGCGAGGTTGCCGATCAGGCGGCCCGACTTGCCGCGCGCCAGTTCGGCGATGTCGGGGTTCTTCTTCTGCGGCATGATCGAGGACCCGGTGGAGTACGCGTCGTCGAGGGTGACGAAACCGAACTCCTTCGTGTTCCAGAGGATGATCTCCTCGGCCAGGCGGGACAGGTCGATGCCGATCTGGGCCGTGATGTACGCGAACTCGGCGACCAGGTCGCGGCTCGCCGTGCCGTCGATCGAGTTCTCGACGACGCCGCCGAAGCCGAGTTCCGTGGCGATGAGGCGGGCATCCAGGCCGAGGGTGCTGCCGGCCAGGGCTCCGCCGCCGTAGGGCGAGAAGTCGGCGCGCTTGTTCCAGTCGGCGAACCGTTCGAGGTCGCGCACGAGCGGCCAGCAGTGCGCGAACAGGTGGTGGGCGAGCAAGACGGGCTGCGCGTGCTGCAGGTGGGTGCGGCCGGGCATGATCGCGTGCTCGTTCGCCTCGGCCTGCGAGGCCAGGGCGTCGATCAGGTCGATCAGGAGGTCGGCGATCGCCGCGGAACGGTCGCGCAGCAGCATCCGGACGAGCGTGGCCACCTGGTCGTTGCGGCTGCGGCCGGCGCGGAGTTTGCCGCCGAGCTCGGTGCCGATGATGTCGATCAGGCCGCGCTCGAGGGCGGAGTGCACGTCTTCGTCGCTTTCGGCCGGCGTGAACCGACCCTCGGCGACGGCGACCTCCAGGGCGTCGAGCCCGGCGACCATCGCGACGAGTTCCTCATCGCCCAGGTACCCGGCGGCGGCCAGGGCGCGGGCGTGGGCCTTGGAACCGCGGAGGTCGTACTCCGCCAACTGCCAGTCGAAGTGCGTCGACTTGCTCAGCCGCGCCAGCTCCGGTGACGGCCCGCCGGCGAAGCGGCCGCCCCAGAGAGCGCCCGCCTTGCCGGCACGATTGTCGCCGTTGTCGCCCGCCTTGTCGCCCTTGTGCGCCACGCCGACCTACTTGCCGGCGAGGTCGCGGCGTGCCGAGATCTTGCTCGGCAGCGACCACAGCTCGATGAAACCCTTGGCCATCGACTGGTCGAAGGTGTCCCCGGTGTCGTACGTGGCGAGGTTGAAGTCATACAGGCTCTGCGTGGACTTGCGCCCGGTGACGACGGCGCTGCCGGCGTGCATCTTCAGGCGGATGTCGCCGGTGACGTGCTTCTGCGTCTCGTCGATGAACACGTCGAGGGCCCGTTTGAGGCCGGAGAACCAGAGCCCGTCGTAGACGAGCTCGGCCCACTTCGACTCCACGGTGCGCTTGTAGCGGGCGAGGTCGCGTTCGATCGTCATGTTCTCGAGCTCTTCGTGCGCGGCGATCAGTGCGATGCCGGCCGGGGCCTCGTAGACCTCGCGGCTCTTGATGCCGACGAGGCGGTCCTCGACGATGTCGATGCGGCCGACGCCCTGGTTGCCGGCGTGCAGGTTCATGAGTTCGATGGCCTGCAGCGGCGTCACGGGGACGCCGTCGATGGCGACGGGAATGCCCTGGTCGAAGCTGATGACGACCTCGGTCGGCTCGCGGGTCACGGCCGGATCCTGCGTGTAGGTGTAGAGGTCCTCGATCGGAGCGTTCCACGGGTCCTCGAGGAACCCGGTCTCGACCGCGCGGCCGTAGACGTTCTGGTCGATGGAGTACGGGCTCTTCTTCGACTGCGCGATCGGCAGGTTGTGCATCGCCGCGTACTCGATGGCCTTGTCGCGGGTGAGCGCAAAGTCGCGCACCGGGGCGAGTGACGTGAGCTCAGGCGCGAGGGCTGCGACGGCGGCTTCAAACCGCACCTGGTCATTGCCCTTGCCGGTGCAGCCGTGCGCGACGCTGTTCGCGCCGAGGTCCTTCGCGGTCGAGGCGAGGTACTTGGCGATCAGCGGACGGCTGAGCGCCGAGACAAGCGGGTAGCGCTTCTGGTAGAGCGCGTTGGCCTTGAGCGCCGGCATGACGTAATCGGTCGCGAATTCGTCCTTGGCGTCGACGACGATCGACTCCACGGCACCACAGTCGAGTGCTCGCTGGCGGATCACGTCCATGTCTTCGCCGCTCTGTCCGACGTCGATCGCGAGGGCGACGACCTCTTTTCCGGTCGCATCCTTCAGCCAGCCGATGCCAACCGACGTATCCAGTCCACCCGAGTATGCGAGCACAACGCGTTCTGCCATGGTTCTCCTCAATCCGTGATCATCTTCAAGTTTACGGTGTCGCAGAGGTCGACCTCGCCGCGAGTCCCCAGGCGGTGGTCGAGCCCGTCGAGACCCGGTGGTCGACCACCGGGTCGGGTCGGGTGCCTAGGCGGCGTTTTGCGCGAGCAGCCAGACCAGGAGCGACTTCTGGGCGTGCAGGCGGTTCTCGGCCTCGTCCCAGATGATGCTCTGCGGGCCGTCGATGACATCGGCGGTGACCTCGTAGCCGCGGTCGGCCGGGAGGCAGTGCATGAAGTGGGCGTCGGCCTTGGCGAGTGCCATCATCGCGTCGTCCACCCGGTACTCGCCGAAGACGGCGAGGCGGTCGGCCTTCTCCTCTTCCTTGCCCATCGACACCCAGGTGTCGGTGACGACGACGTCGACGCCGGTGACGGCCTCACGAGGGTCGGTGTGCAGCGCGACGGATCCGCCGGTGCGGGCGGCGATGGCCGCGGCATCCGCCACGACCTGCGCGTTCGGCGCGTACGCGGCCGGCGACGCAATGCGCACGTGAATGCCGGCGGTGGCGCCGGCGAGCAGGTAGGACTGGGCCATGTTGCTGGCGCCGTCGCCGAGGAAGGCGATGGTCAGGCCCGCGAGGTCACCCCGGTGTTCGCGGATGGTGAGCAGGTCGGCGAGCAGCTGGCAGGGGTGGAAGTCGTCGGACAGCGCGTTGACGACGGGCACGGTCGTGCCGTTGGCCATCTCCTCGAGGCCGGCCTGGCCGTAGGTGCGCCAGACGATCGCGGCGACCTGGCGCTCGAGCACCCGGGCCGTGTCGGATGCCGTTTCCTTGCCGCCGAGCTGGCTGCTGGCGGTGCTGATGATCAGCGGGCTGCCGCCGAGGTCGGCGATCCCCACCGCGAAGGACACCCTCGTACGGGTCGAGGACTTGTCGAAGATGACGGCCACGGTCTGCGGGCCGGCCAGCGGCGTGACTGCGAATCGGTCCCGCTTCAGCTCCAGTGCCCGGTCGAGGATCTCCGCCTGTTCGGCCGGAGAAATGTCGTCGTCGCGCAGGAAATGGCGGGTCACGGTGTCACTTTCGCTGATGGTGCGGGTAGCGGGTGGGAAACTTCAACTCTAGATGCTGGCCAGGGCCAGCCCGAATCGGCGCTCGAACTCGGCCAGTTCGGGGTCGCCGACGATGAGCGGCGGCGCCAGCCGGATGCTCAGCTCGTTGGCGGCGTTGACAATGAGCCCGTGTGAGAGTGCGGCCGCCGCCAGCCGCAACGCGACCGGCTCGGTCAGCCCGATGCCGAGGAGCAGCCCGCGCCCGCGCACTTCCGCGATCAGAGGCGAGTCGAAGCGGGCGATGATCTCCCGCAGCTCGCTCCCCCGGCGGGCCGCGTTGGCGACCAGGCCGTCGTCTTCGATCACGCCGAGCACCGCGTTGGCGGTCGCCGTGACGAGCGGGTTGCCGCCGTAGGTCGAGCCGTGCTGCCCACGGGTGAAGAGGTCGGAGGCCGCGCCGAAGGTGACCAGCGCGCCGATCGGCACGCCGCCGCCCATCCCCTTGGCCAGGGTCACCGCGTCGGGCAGGATGCCGTCCTGCTCGTAGGCGAACCAGGTACCGGTGCGTCCGATCCCGGTCTGGATCTCGTCGAGGATCAGCAGCACGCCGTGCTCGGTACAGAGTTCGCGCGCGCGGCGGAGGAAACCGTCCGGGAGCTCCAGCACGCCGGCCTCGCCCTTGAGCGGTTCGAGGAAGAGGGCCGCGACGGTGCCGTCGATCGCGGCCTCGAGCGCCTCGATCGTCGTGTCGATGTGCTCGACGCCGCCGGGGACGGGCTCGAAGGGCTCGCGCATCTGCGGCTTGCCGGTGAGGGCGAGCGCGCCCATCGTGCGGCCGTGGAAGGAATCGTGCAGGGCGAGGATCCGGGTCCGGCCACGGCCGTTCACGTTGAGCCGGGCCAGTTTGAACGCGGCCTCGTTGGCCTCGGCGCCCGAGTTGCAGAAGTAGACGCGCCCGCTCTCGCCGGCCCCGGTGAGGCGTTTCAGCCGTTCAGCGAGTTCCAGCTGGGGCGGAGTGGCGAAGTAGTTGGACACGTGCACGAGCGTGGCGACCTGCTCGCTGACCGCGGCGACCATGGCCGGATGCGCGTGCCCGAGCGCGTTCACCGCGATACCGGCCAGGAAATCGAGGTACTTCGTGCCCTGGTCGTCCCAGACGTAGCATCCCTCGCCACGCACGAGCAGCGCGAGCGGGGTCGCGAGCGTGCGCATCATCGAGTCGCCGAAGCGGTCCTGCCACGTGCGGTCTGCCTGCGTCGGGTCTGCCTCGCTCATGCCGGTACCACCTCCGTGCCGATGCCCTGGGTCGTGAAGACTTCGAGCAGGATCGAGTGCGGAACGCGCCCGTCGATGATCGCAGCCTTGGCCACGCCGCCCTCGACCGCGTCGAGGCAGGCGGTCATCTTGGGGATCATGCCGGACTCGAGGCCGGGCAGCAACGCGCGGAGGGCATCCGTGTCGATCACGCTCACGATCGAGTCGCGGTTGGGCCAGTCGCTGTAGAGGCCGGCGACGTCGGTGAGGATGACGAGCTTGGCCGCCCCGAGGGCGATCGCCAGTGCGGCGGCGGCCGCGTCGGCGTTGACGTTCAGGGACTGGCCCGGGACATCCGTGTCGGGTGCGATCGACGACACGACCGGGATCCGGCCGGCGGCGAGTTGCGCGTGCACAGCCTCCGGGTCGACCCCGATGACGTCGCCGACGAGGCCGAGGTCGACGTCCTCGCCGTCAATGACGACGCCGCGGCGGCGCCCCTGGAACAGGCCGGCATCCTCACCGGAGAGGCCGGCGGCAAGCGGGCCGTGCTGGTTGATGTGGCTGACGAGGTCGCGGTTGATCTGGCCGGTGAGCACCATGCGCACGACGTCCATCGCCTCGGGTGTCGTGACCCGGTAGCCGCCGCGGAACTCGCTCTCGATGCCGAGTCGCTCGAGCATGGCCGAGATCTGCGGGCCGCCACCGTGCACGACGACCGGGCGGATGCCGGCGTAGCGCAGGTAGACCATGTCCTCTGCGAACGCGCGCTGCAGTTCCTCGCTCACCATGGCGTTGCCGCCGAACTTGATCACGATCACCTGGTCGTGGAACCGCTTGAGCCAGGGCAGGGATTCGATCAGGGTGGCGGCCTTGACGGCTGCCTCCGCCTGGCTGTTGGTGGTGTCGTCGGTGCTCTCGTCGGCGCTCAACTCGAGTACGCGCTGTTCTCTTCGACGTAGTCGTGGGTGAGGTCGTTGGTCCAGATCGTGGCCGTTTCGGCGCCGGCGTGCAGGTCGATGACCACCGACACGGCCCGTGCGGAGAGGTCGACGAGTTCGCGGGGTTCGTCGGGCTCCCCCGCGGTGCAGACATGCACGCCGTTGATGGCGACGTCGATGCCGTACGGGTCGAAGGTGGCGTCGGCCTCGCTGACCGTGCCGACCGCGGCGAGCACGCGGCCCCAGTTGGGGTCGTTGCCGTAGATGGCGGCCTTGAACAGGTTGCTCCGGGAGACGGCCCGCGCCACCGTGACCGCCTCGGTCTCTGAGAGGGCATTCACCACCTCGATGGCGACGTCGTGCGCCGCCCCCTCGGCGTCGGCCTGCAGTTGGAGGGTGAGGTCGCGGCACAACTCGGTGAGGGCATCCGCGAACTCGGCCTCGTCGGCGTCGATGCCGCTGGCCCCGGAGGCGAGCAGGCTGACGGTGTCGTTTGTGGACATGCAGCCGTCGGAGTCGAGCCTGTCGAAGGTCAGCCGGGTCGCCTGGCGGAGCGCGGTATCGAGCCGCGCGGAGTCGAGGACCGCGTCGGTGGTGATCACGACGAGCATGGTCGCGAGGCCCGGCGCGAGCATCCCGGCGCCCTTGGCCATGCCGCCGATGGTCCAGCCGGCCGGCGATCGGTGCTCGGCCTGCTTCGGCGTCGTGTCGGTGGTCATAATGGCGGTCGCGGCGGCGAGGCCCGCTTCGCGCGACGCCGCGACGTCACCCTGGAGGGCCAGGGACGCCTCCCAGACGCCGGCCCTGAGCTTGTCGAGATCGAGCTGTTCGCCGATCAGGCCGGTCGAGCAGACGAGCACGTCCCCGGCGGAGATGTCCAGTCGGGCAGCGACGGCCTCGGCCGTCGCGTGGGTGGTCTGGAAGCCGATCCGGCCGGTGTAGCAGTTCGCGCCGCCGGAGTTGAGCACGATCGCGCTGACCACGCCGTCGGCCATGACCTGCCGGCTCCAGATCACCGGGTTGGCCTGGCAGCGGTTGATCGTGAAAACGGTCGCCGCGCTGGTGAGCGGGCCGAGGTTCTGCACGAGGGCCAGGTCGAGGCCGCCCGATTTCTTGAGACCGGCGGTGACACCGGCTGCGGCGAATCCGGCGGGGGCTGTGACGCTCACGGGGCGACTCCATTCGTGCTGAGGCCCGCGGTTTCGGGCAGTCCGAGGGCGATGTTGGCCGATTGGATGGCGGCGCCGGCGGTGCCCTTGACCAGGTTGTCGACGGCAGTCACCGTCACGACGCGACCGGCTGCCTCGTCGACGGCGAGGCCGATCAGCGCGGTGTTCGCGCCGAGAACATCCGCTGTGCGCGGGAAGTGACCATCGGGCAGCAGGTGCACGAACGGTTCGTCGGCGTAGGCACGCTCCCAGGCGTCACGCACGGCGGCCGCCGAGGTGCCCGGCACGAGGCGGGCGGTGGCGGTGGCGAGGATGCCGCGAGACATCGGCACGATCACGGGAGTGAAGGAGATGGTCGGGTTCACTGCTCCGGCCCAGCGCAGGCCCTGCTGCATCTCGGGGATGTGGCGGTGCACTCCGCCGACCGCGTAGGGGTTCGCCGAGCCGAGAATCTCGGGCGCGAGGTTCGGCAGCTTGAGGCTCTTGCCGGCGCCGGACGGGCCGACCGCCAGCACGGCCACGATGTCCTGGGCCTCGATGACGCCCGCGAGGATCCCGGGCGCGAGGGCGAGGGCGACGGTGCTGGCATTGCACCCGGGCGCGGCGATGCGCCGCGCCCCGACCAGGCGGTCCCGCTGCTTGCCGCCCGCGACGGGAAGCTCGGGCACCCCGTAGGCCCAGGCGCCGTAGTAGTCGCCGCCGTAGAACGCGGCCCAGTCGGGCTCGCTCTCGAGCCGGTGGTCCGCGCCGCAGTCGACCACGAGCGTCTCGGCGGGCAGGTGGGCGGTCAGGGCACCGGATGCGCCGTGAGGCAGCGCGAGGAAGACGACGTCGTGCCCGGCCAGGGTCTCCGGCGACGTGTCGACGAGCGTCAGGTGCGCGAGCGAGCGCAGGTGAGGCTGGACATCGAGGAGGCGCTGCCCGGCGTTGCTGTGCGCGGTCACCGTGCGCAGCTCAAGGTCGGGGTGCCCGGCGATCAGCCGCAGCAGCTCTCCGCCCGCATAGCCGCTCGCGCCCGCCACTGCCACCGAAAAGACCATGCGTTAAACCTATCGCGCAGCCTCTCCCCGCCGAGAATCGCCGATTACGCCGAGACGCGCCGTTCCGGCGGCGATTCTCGGCAGAATCGGCGACTCTCGGCGATCGGGCGGGGCGCCACGGCGAGTGGCGGCGCGGGCGCTCCGTTCGCCGAGCTTGACTGTTGCGGTCGGCGGAAGGGACTACTCGCGGATGGTCGCCCCGAAGCGTGCGGCGGCCACGGCGACCCCGGCGAGCTTGGCTTCGCTCGCCTCGGGCGCCGTGAGTGTGCGGTCCAGCGCGCGGAAACGCAGCGCGAAGGTCAGCGACTTGCGGCCGACCGGGACGCCCGCGCCACGGTAGTCGTCGACCAGGTGCGCGCTCTCGAGCAGCGCCCCACCGCCCTCGGACACGGCCGCGAGCACGTCGGCGGCCGGCACATCGGCGTCGACCACGAGCGAGAGGTCCTGGGTCGCCGCCGGCATGGTGCGGATCGGCGTCGCGACGATCCCGGCGCCCGCGTGGGCGATCACGTCGGACAGGTTGACCTCGGCGACGGCGACGACCGAGGGCAGGTCGCCCTCACGCGCGACGGCGGGGAGCAGCTCGCCGGCGTAGCCGACGACCTCGTCCGCGTCGCCCGCCGTTGTCACGAAGAGTTCGGCCGTGCGCCCCGGGTGCATCGCCTGGTGCGAACCCTGACGCACCTGGATCCGCACGCCGGAGGCGAGCGCGACCTGCTGCACGGCGGCGAGGGCGTCCTGCCAGCCGGCCGCGACCGCGGGGTGGCCCGGCTGGTGCCGCGCCGCGTTGCCGATCAACACGACGCCGAGCATCAGAGGCTGAGGGGGGATGCCGGCGTTCAGCTCGGCCTCCAGGTTGGCGCTCGGCCGCACCGCGCCGGGCGGCACCACGTCGGCGCCGTAGCGGATGCCCGGCTCGGGCCGGAAGACGAGCCCCAGCTCGAACACGGCCAGGTCGGTGAGCCCGCGAGAACGGTTGCGGTGGGCGATCTGCAACAGCCCGGGCAGGATCGAGGTGCGCATGAACGGCGCCTCGCCGTCCATCGGGTTCGCCAGCCGCAGCTGCGGAACGGGTCCGGAAACGGGGTTCCCGAACAGGTCGTTCGCCTTCTCCGACACGAACGGGTAGGCGAGCACCTCGGTGTGGCCCGTGGCCGCGAGGGTCTGCGCGATCTGGCGCTTGAGCACCTGCGGCAGGGTGAGTCCTCGCCCGGGGGGCGCGACCGGCAGCACCGAGGGGATGCGGTCGTAGCCGACGATGCGCGCGACTTCCTCGGCCAGGGTCCACTTGTCGGTCAGGTCGGGGCGCCAGCTCGGGGCGGTGACGGCCAGCCCGGTCGGCGTCTCCGTCATCGTCGCGCCGATCTCGGCCAGCGAGGTGCGCACCTCGTCGCGGGTGTACTCGAGCCCGATCAGGCCGGAGATGAAGCCGGTGGGCAGCTCGATCGGCACCGCGTCGGGGGTCGCGTCGTGCAGCGAGCCGAGGTCGTCGGCCACTCCCCCGGCGAGTTCGACCAGCAGCTGCACCACGCGCGCGGCGGCGACGACGGCAACGGCCGGGTCGACCCCGCGTTCGAAGCGACGGGACGCCTCGCTCGGCAGCTTGTGCCGGCGGGCGGTGCGCGCGATCGACACCGGGTCGAAGTTGGCCGCCTCGATCAGCACGTTCCTCGTCGACGCGCCGATCTCGGTGGTCTGGCCGCCCATCACGCCGGCCAGGCCGATCGGCCCTGACTCGTCGGTGATCAGCAGGTCTTCCGGGTGAAGCTCGCGGGTCGCGTCGTCGAGGGTGACGAGCTTCTCCTCCTCCAGCGCCCGGCGCACGGTGATGCCGCCGTTGAGCTTGTCGAGGTCGTAGCCGTGGATCGGCTGGCCGAGCTCGAGCATCACGTAGTTGGTCACGTCGACGATGAGCGAGATCGACCGGATGCCGGCCAGCTTCAGCCGGGCGATCAGCCAGGCCGGAGACGGCTTGCTGGGGTCGACTCCGCGCACCGCGCGGGTGACGAAGACGCTCGCGCCGACGCGGCCGCGGATCGGCGCCCGGTCGTCGATCGTGACCGGGAACTCCGACGCCGTGACGACGGGGGCGACGGCCAGGGCCGGGTCGCGGAACGTGGCGCCGGTGGCGTGCGAGTACTCGCGGGCGACGCCGCGGATCGAGAACGCGTAGCCGCGGTCGGGGGTGACGTTGATTTCGACGGCCGCGTCGTCCAGCCCGAGCAGGCTGATCGCATCCGTGCCCACCTCGGGGTCGAGCCCGAGCGTGCCGAGCACGAGGATGCCCTCGTGGTCGTCGCCGAGGCCCAACTCCTTGGCCGAGGCGATCATGCCGTCGGAGACGTGGCCGTAGGTCTTGCGGGCCGCGATCGGGAACGGGCCGGGCAGCACGGAGCCGGGCAGGGTCACGACGACCTTGTCGCCGACGACGAAGTTGTGGGCGCCGCAGACCACGCCGTGGATGGCGGGGCCGCCGTCGGCCGCGGTCTGGTCGCCGGGCGCGACACGCACCTGGCACCAGTTGATGGTCTTGCCGTTGGTCTGCGCTTCGGGCTCGGCGGAGAGCACCTCGCCGACGACGATCGGGCCGGACAGCTCGAACCGGTGGATGTCTTCCTCTTCGAGGCCGACGCTGACGAGGGCGGCGTGCACGTCTTCGGGGGTCGTGCCGGGCTCGAGATCGACGTACTCGGCGAGCCAGCTCAGTGGGACGCGCATCAGACGGTCATCCCGTACTGCTGGCTGAAGCGGATGTCGCCCTCGATCATGTCGCGCATATCCTTCACATCGTTTCGGAACATCAAGGCTCGTTCGACGCCGACGCCGAACGCGAAGCCGGAGTAGACCTCCGGGTCGATCCCGGCCGAGCGGAGCACGTTGGCGTTGACCATGCCGCAGCCGCCCCACTCGATCCAGCGCGCGCCGCCCTTGAAGGTGGGGTGCCACAGGTCAAGCTCGGCGCTCGGCTCGGTGAACGGGAAGTAGTTGGGGCGCAGGCGAACCTTCGCCTCCTCGCCGAACAGGGCCTTGACGAAGTGGTCGAGCGTGCCGCGCAGGTGCGCCATGGTGAGCCCCTCGTCGATGGCGATGCCCTCGACCTGGTGGAACACGGGCGTGTGCGTCGCGTCGAGCTCGTCGGTGCGGAACACCCGGCCGGGCGCCACAACGTAGACGGGCAGCTCGCGGGAGAGCAGGGCGCGCAGCTGCACCGGCGAGGTGTGGGTGCGCAGCACGAGGTGCGCGGCGGTCGGCTCGACGAAGAACGTGTCCTGCATGGCGCGGGCGGGGTGGTCCTCGTCGAAGTTGAGCGCGTCGAAGTTGAACCACTCGCTCTCGAGCTCCGGTCCCTCCGCAACCTCCCAGCCCATGCCGACGAAGACATCGGTGACGCGCTCCTGCAGGAGCGAGATCGGATGCCGCGCGCCGGGCTGCCAGGCCGTGGCCGCGGCCGTGACATCCACCGTCTCTGCGGCGAGCTGTGCGGCGACCTCGGCGGCGGTGATCGCGGTTTCCCGCGCGGCAAAGGCCTGCGCCACCGCTCCCCTGGCCTGGCCGAGGAGCTTGCCCGCCTGGGCCTTCTGGTCGCCGGGCACGCTGCGCATCAGGGCGTTCAGCCGGGCCAGCGGGGAGGCCTCGCCGGTGTGCTCTGCGCGCACGGTCTTCAGGGCAGCGGAGTCGTTCGCTGCGGCGATGGCGGCGAGGGCGGCGTCGACGGCCGCGCTCACTACGGGTTCGGATATCTCAGTGGGGTCAGACACAAGTCCCAAGTTTAGTAGGGCGGTGCTAGACCCCGCGGGCGCCCATCTAGTTGCCCAGCGCCGCTGGGTAGACGACCTCGGGATCGGCGGGCTTCACGGGCGGCACCGCATCCGGGGTCACGCCGCCGGACCTGGACCCGGTGCGCCTCGCGATGACCCGCGCCAGCCAGGAGAGCAGCAGGTTCATCGTCAGGTAGATGGCCAGCACGACCAGGAAGAAGGAGAAGGAGTACCGGCTGCCGAAGAAGTTCGTCAGGTTGTACAGGCCGGATCGGAGGAGCTCCTCGTAGCCGACCACGAACGACAGCGAGGTGTCCTTCAGGAGCACCACGAGTTGCGCGATGATGATCGGCAGCATCTGCCGGAACGCCTGGGGGAATTCGATCCGGAACCGGGTCGCGATCGGGGTCAGGCCGATGGCCAGCCCGGCCTCCCGCTGCCCGCGCGGCAGCGAGGCGATGCCGGCCCGCAGGGCCTCACCGATGATCGCACCGTTGTACACGGAGAGGGCTGCGACGCCCGCCCAGAACGAGCCGGTCGAGAAGACGAGCAGGATGAAGAGCATCATCAGCAGCACCGGCATGCCACGCACGAACTCGAGCACGATGGTCGTCGGAATCCGGATCCACTTGGTATCGGATGCCCGGCCGAAGGAGAAAAGCACCCCGAGCACGAGCGCGAACACGGCGGCGACGGCGGCCATCCGGAGCGTGTTCAGGGCGCCCTGGCCAAGCGTGCGCCAGACCTGGACGTCCATGAAGACGTCCCAGCGGGAGACGTCCCAGAGGCCCGGCTGGACGGCGCCGTTGGCACTGACCTTGGGCGCACCGAGCGCGAGGATGAGCCAGACCAGGCCGGCCGCGATGACGATGATGCCGACAATGGAGAGGACGCGCGACCTGACAATGGCCTTCGGCCCGGGAGCGTCATAGAGAACCGAGGTCATCGGAGCACCGCCACCTTCTTCTCGACCCGGCCGGCGATGAGGCCGAGGGAGATTGTGACGAGCAGGTAGAAAGCGGCGACGGCGAGCAGGATCGCGAGCACTTCATCCCCTCGCAGGTTGGTGATCTTGCGCGCGGCGCCGAAGAGCTCGAAGACGAAGAACGCCCCGGCGACCGACGTGTTCTTGGTCAGCGCGATGAAGACGTTGATCAGCGGCGGGACGACCATGCGCACGGCCTGCGGCATGACCACGAAGGAGAGCGTCTGGCCGAAGGTCAGGCCGATGCTGCGGGCTGCCTCGGCCTGGCCGACGTGCACCCCATTGATGCCGGAGCGCAGCGCCTCGGCGACGAAGGGCGACGTGTACACGGTGAGCCCGATCGTGGCCAGGGTGAAGTAGCCCGGTGAGTACTGCAGGTAGGGCAGCAGGTAGGCGCAGAAGAAGAGGACCAGCGTGAGCGGGGTGTTCCGGATGATCTCCGTGTACACGGTCGCGAATCCGCGAAACGACGCCACGGGCGAGATGCGCATGGTCGCGATGATGATGCCGAGCACGAGTGCCCCGATGCCGGCCAGTACCAGCAGACCGAGCGTGTTCCTGAATCCCTCCAGAAACAAGGGCAGGTTTTCAATGACTGCGTCCACAACTCACCTCCTTCTCTGTGTGTTTCAAGCAATGCTGATCGGGGTGGTCCGGCCGGAAAACGGCCGGAACACCCCGATATCAGCCGGATATGCCTAGTAGCGGTCGACGGCGGGAGGCGTCGGGGTCTCAAGCACCTTGCCGGCGGTCGCGTCCCAGGCTGCCGCCCACGAGCCGTCTTCGAAGGATTCCTCGAGCACGTCGTTGATGAAGGTGCGGAACTCGTCGTCACCCTTCTTCAGGCCGATGCCGTAGGGCTCCTTGGTGAACGGCTTGTCGATGACCTCGAACTCGCCCTCGTTCTGGTCGGCGAGGCCGGCCAGGATGACGTTGTCCGTGGTCACGGCCACGACCTCGCCGCTGCGCAGCGGTCCAAGGCAGTTGGAGTACGTGTCGGTGGCGATCACCTTGTCCGTGTACGCGGCGATGTTCTTCTCCGAGGTGGAGCCACTGACGGTGCAGACCGGCTTTCCGGTGAGGTCTTCCGGTCCGGTGATCTTGTCCGGGTTGCCGGCGAGCACGAGCAGGTCCTGTCCGGCTTCGTAGTACGGGCCGGCGAAGTCGATGACTTCCTTGCGCGTGTCGTTGATCGTGTAGGTGGCGACGACGAGGTCAACCTGGCCGTTCTGGATGAACGGTTCGCGGTTGGCCGAAACGGTCTCTTCCCACTCGATGTTCTCGGGCTTGATGCCGAGCTTGGCGGCGATGAGCTTACCCATCTCGACGTCGAAACCTTCCGGGGTTCCGTCCGGGCCCTTGAGGCCGAAGAGCGGCTGGTCGAACTTGGTGCCGATGGTGATCTTGCCGGCGTCGCTGAGCTTGGCCATCGTGCTGCCGGCGTCAAACTCGGGGGCTTTTTCGACCGGTGCTGCCGAGGGCCCTGCGCCCGAGTCGGTGCATCCGCTGAGCGCGAGCGCGCTCGCGAGGGCAATGGCCGAAATCATTAGACCTTTGTTGAGTCTCATGGCTTTTCTCCTGATTGCTGTGGGGATTCCTGCACACCGGTTAGTGGGCAAGTATTTTCGAGAGGAAGTCTTTCGCTCTCGTGCTGTGGGGGTTGGTGAAGAACTGCTCCGGGGTGGTTTCTTCGACGATTTCGCCCTCCGCCATGAAGATGACCCGGTTGGCGGCCTTGCGGGCGAAGCCCATTTCGTGGGTGACGACGATCATCGTCATGCCGTCGTTGGCGAGGTCGATCATGACCTCGAGCACCTCGTTGATCATCTCCGGGTCGAGCGCGCTGGTGGGCTCGTCGAGCAGGATCAGCTTGGGCTCCATGGCCAGCGCCCGCGCAATGGCCACACGCTGCTGCTGGCCGCCGGAGAGCTGCGCCGGCATCTTCTTCGCCTGGTTCGCCACCCCGACGCGTTCGAGCAGGGCCATGGCCTTCTTCTCGGCCTCGGCCTTCGACAGGCCGCGCACCTTGATCGGCCCGAGCGTCACGTTCTCCAGCACGGTCTTGTGCGCGAACAGGTTGAACGCCTGGAACACCATGCCCACGTCGGCACGGAGGTGGGCCAGGGCCTTCCCCTCGGCCGGCAGCGGCTGGCCGTCGATGGTGATGACGCCGGAGTCGATTGTCTCGAGCCGGTTGATGGCCCGGCAGAGTGTCGACTTGCCCGATCCACTGGGCCCGATCACGACGACAACTTCGCCGCGGTTGACAACGGCGTTGATGTCCTTCAGAACGTGCAGGTCGCCGTAGTGCTTGTCAACGTTTTTCACGACGACCAGCGGTTCACCCCGCCTGACGTTGATGTTGGATGTGGCCGGCGTTGAATCGGTGGGCTCCATACCCCCCAACTTAGGGGAAAACGGCTCTCGGCGAATACCACCAATCTGTGGTATTTACCCATTTGTGATGCTAGCTCCGCTGGGCGAAGGCGCTTTCGTACAGGCAGACGGATGCCGCGGTGGCGAGGTTCATCGATTCAGCGTGCCCGTAGAGCGGCACGGAGATCGACCGGTCGACCTTCGCGAGGTCTTCGTCGGTGAGCCCGCGCGCCTCGTTGCCGAAGAGCCAGGCGGTGGGGGCGGCGAGCAGGCCGCTGTTGCGCGCGGCGAGAAGGTCGTCGCCCTTGACATCGGCCGCGAGGAGCTGGAGGCCGGCGGCCTGCACCCGGCCCCTGACGTCTTCGAGGGTGGCGCCGACGGCGACGGGCAGGTGGAAGATCGAGCCGGTGGAGGCGCGGACGACCTTGGGGTTGTACAGGTCGACGCTGCGGCCGGTGAGGATGACCGCGTCCGCGCCGGCGGCATCCGCTGCCCGGATGATCGTGCCGGCGTTGCCGGGATCGCGCACCTCTTCGAGGATGGCGATGAGCCTGGGCTCTTTCGCGAAGATGTCCTTGACCGAGATCGGGAACTGGTGGCACACGGCCACGAAGCCCTGCGGGGTCACGGTGTCGGCCATCGATTCGAGCACGGCCTCGGTGACGAACTCGACCTCGATGCCGGCGGCAGCCGCGGCGCCTGCGATGTCGGTGTAGCGGTCGAGCGCCGTCGGGGTCGCGAACAGTTCGACGACCAGGTCCGGGCGGAAGGTGAGCGCCTCGGCGACGGCCTGCGGCCCTTCCAGCAGGAAGACCCCGGTTTCATCCCGCGCTGCGCGCTTGGCTAGTTTTGCGACGGCCCGCACACGCGGAGAACGGGGATTATCAAGCATGTGTCCAGCTTAGATGCAGAACGGGAGCGGGCGATCAAGTCGCCCGCTCCCGTGAATCCTGCGTGTGGAACTCTGCTTATGCAGAGACCTTCGGCGCCGATGTGTTGGCGGGAAGGGCGCTCTTGGCGCTCTCGACGAGGGCCGCGAAAGTGGCGGGCTCGTTGACGGCCAGGTCAGCCAGGATGCGACGGTCGACCCCGATGCCGGCCAGGGCGAGGCCCTGGATCAGGCGGTTGTAGGTCAGGCCGTTGGCGCGGGACGCAGCGTTGATCCGCTGGATCCACAGGCGACGGAAGTCACCCTTGCGTGCACGGCGGTCACGGTAGCTGTAGACGAGGGAGTGAGTGACCTGCTCCTTGGCCTTACGGTACAGACGCGAACGCTGACCGCGGTAACCCGCGGCGCGCTCGAGAATGACGCGACGCTTCTTGTGGGCGTTTACAGCCCTCTTTACTCTTGCCATTTTTCTAGTTCCTTACGGGATACGCGGTCTAAAGACCGAGAAGCTTCTTGATGACCTTGGTGTCGGCCTTGGCCAGGACCTGGTCGGTGTTGAGGCGCGACTTGCGCTTCGTCGACTTGACCTCGAGGTTGTGACGCATGCCGGCCTGCTGCTTCATAATCTTGCCGGTGCCAGTGACCTTGAACCGCTTCTTCGTCCCGGAATGGGTCTTCATCTTAGGCATCTTTTTCCTCCAGTTTCGCTGCCTTGTCGGCAGCCTTGTCTGCCTTATCGGCAGCCTTATGTGCGTTGGCCTCGGCCTTGGCTTCTGACTTGTTCTTCAGGGGGCCAATCACCATGACCATGTTTCGTCCGTCGATGGTCGGGCTCGATTCGACTGAACCGAACTCGGCAACATCCTCGGCAAATTTCTTGAGCAGACGTACGCCCTGGTCGGGTCGGGACTGCTCACGACCACGGAACAGGATCATGGCCTTGACCTTGTCGCCGGCCTTCAAGAAGCCCTCGGCGCGCTTGCGCTTGGTCTCGTAGTCGTGCGTGTCAATCTTGAGGCGGAAACGAACCTCTTTCAGGATCGTGTTCGCCTGGTTGCGCCGGGCTTCCTTAGCCTTCTGCGCAGCCTCGTACTTGAACTTGCCGTAGTCCATGATCTTGGCGACCGGCGGCTTGGAATCGGGGGAAACCTCAACCAGGTCAAGGTCGGCATCCTGCGCCAGGCGCAGGGCAACATCAATGGACACGACCCCGACCTGCTCGCCGGCAGGGCCAACGAGACGGACTTCGGGGACGCGGATACGGTCATTTGTACGGGGATCGCTGATGCGTCGCTCCTCTTTCTCAAACATCGTGGCTACAGACAGGTGACGGATGCCGCCCGGCGACGAAGAGAGAAAAATCACGTGCGTTGGTTCGAGCAAAGTTCGCTCCTAAACCACACACGACACCCTGTCTACCGTCACGATGCTGGAGACCAGCGCCATAACGGCGGAGTGCTAACTACCCGGTAACCTTGATGAAGCGGTCAAGCGCGGGTGGGAGATTATCCACTTTCGTACCGAGACTTACGTCTCGGAGCCGACACGACTCTATCAGAGGATTGCAGTGAATAACACTTACGACCAGGACGACACCGCGCAGGCCACCAGGGACATCGCCGATGTGCCCGCGGTGGAGATCATCACGACCGCCGCGGTGCACCTGATGAGCGCCTCCGCGGTCAAGGTCGGCCTGGCCGACGACCCGGACACGCAGATGGACCTCGACGAGGCCCGCAAACTCATCAACGCCCTCGCCGGGCTGGTCACCGCGGCGGCCCCGGACATCGCGGACATGCACGCACGGAGTCTCCGCGACGGGCTGCGGTCGCTGCAGCTGGCGTTCCGCGAGGCATCCGCCATTCCCGACCCGATCGGCAAGGGCCCGGGCGAGAAGTACACCGGCCCCGTCAACTAGCCCTCCTCCCCTCCCTCCCGCGGGGTCTGAGGTCGGCGGAGAAAGGGAAGGGTCGGGGGTAGACGCCGTAGCGGATGAGGGCGCCGATCAGGTCCCTCGTTAACGGCAGCGTGACCAACTCGGCCG
Organism: Cryobacterium sp. Sr8; assembly: GCF_004403225.1. Taxonomy (NCBI): domain Bacteria; kingdom Bacillati; phylum Actinomycetota; class Actinomycetes; order Micrococcales; family Microbacteriaceae; genus Cryobacterium; species Cryobacterium sp. Sr8. The sequence continues at coordinate 22,380 of NZ_SOHO01000009.1, forward strand.
CGGTGAACCAGCGGGCGTCGGCGGCGTCATCGCCGGCGACGACCTCCCCGCTGACATAGACCGCGGCGAAATCGTGGATCTCGTAGATGCCCCCGCGTCCGTCGGCGCGGTCGAGGGTGCCGAGTTCACGTTCGATCCGCACGGTGACACCGGTCTCCTCGAGCACCTCGCGGGCGGCCGCCGCTTCGAACGTTTCACCGGGGGCAACCTTCCCACCGGGGACGCTCCACCGCCCGGCCTCGGGCTGCTCGGCCCGCAGCACCAGGAGGAACCGGCCGTCGTCGTCCCTGACGACAGCCGCCGCTGCCAGCGTGATTCCCATGCCGACAGAGTAGGCCCCCGCCGACTCTGTGGTCGAGCTCCGGTGGTCGAGCTTGTCGAGACCGGATCGCGCCGGGCTAGGTCTGGCAGCGCGGGCACCAGAACGTGTTCCGCAGCTCGAGCTCGTTTCGCCCCAGGCTGCCACTCTCGATGCGGGTACCGCAGCGGCGGCACGGCTGGTCGGCGCGGGAGTACACCCAGCTCTGCGCCCCACGCCGGGTGTTGCCGGTCGTCGTGCGTTCGTTCCGGTCGCGGTTGGCCAGGATCAGCCGGTGCGCGAGGGCGACCAGCGCCGGGACATCCGTCACCGCCGCCACCGGGCGAGTCGGCAGGATGCCGCGGAGGAAGCACAGCTCGTTCACGTACTCGTTGCCGAGCCCGGCCAGGTTGCTTTGGTCGGCCAGGGCCACGGCGATCGGCCGCTCCGGCTCCGAGCGGATGCGCCGCACGGCCTCATCGGGGTCCCAGTCGGCGCCGAGGAGGTCGGGGCCGAGCGAGGCGAGCCGCTCGGCCTCCCGAGCCAGCGGCAGCACCTCGAGCAGCCCGAGGTCGAAGCCGACGGCGACCCAGTCGTCCGTTTCCAGCACGGCCCTCGCCTGGAAGGCCGGCCGCTGCCACCGGCTGCCGTGCCGGTAGAGGTGCCAGGCGCCTTCCATCTTCAGGTGTGAGTGGAGGCTCGCCTCCCCCACCCGCATCAGCAGGTGTTTCCCTCGGCTGGCGACCTCATGCATCCGCTCGCCGGCCAGGTCGACGGTCGCGAAGGCCGGCACCCTGAGGTCGCAGCCGGTCAGCAGCTCCCCGTGCAGCGCCTGGTCGAGGGTGCGCGCGGTGCGGAAGACGGTGTCGCCCTCAGGCACGGAGCCTCAGCCCCTGCGGCGACAGCCCGAACCCGGCGGCCTGCAGCGCAGCGCCCACCGGGGTGCCGACCACGAACTGTCCGTTGACCGTTTGCACGGCGAGCTTCTCGACCCCTCCGCCCGTGACGACCGCGGCCAGGGACACCGCGGCGACCCCGAGGATTTCGTCGGTGGGGGCGGCAGGAGCGCCGGACGCGGTGCCGGCGCCGCCGGTTTCGCTTGCCGGACCGAACGCCAGCACGGTCTTGCCGCCGCGTTCGACGTAGAGCACGAGGGAACCGTCGACGAGCACCACCAGGGCGCCGGCCTTCCGGCCCGGCCGGTGTCCGGTGCCCTCCGGCAAGGCCGGCCAGGGCAGCATCGCGCCGTACGGATTCGCCGGGTCGGTCGCGGCGAGGGTGACCGCGGGGCGCGCGGGAACCGAACCCCCCGACCGATCGGCCGCGCTGCTGTCCGCGGTGAAGGAGCGCAAGCGGTCGATCGTGCCTCCGGCGGCGAACTGCGCGGCACCGAGGCCTTCGACGAAGTAGCCGCGCCGAGCGCGCCCGGTCTCCTCGAAGCCGCTGAGGGTGCGGTAGACGAGCGCGAAGCCGCCGGGCACCCCCTCGCTCGTCACCGAACCCCGGGTCACCACCCCATAGCGTTCGAGCAGGGTCTCGGCGAGCGCGTGCGCGCGCCGGGTGGCCGAGTCGTCGGCCAGCGGAAGGATCGACCATCGCCCCGACACGGTGGGCGGGCCGCTCCGGCTGGGCAGCCGGGGCCGGGCGAGAGGCCGGCCGTCGTGCAGCCGGGCCCGGGGCGCCGACCTTGCGATCTTGTGGGCCGTGCGTCCGCCGCGGATGAGCGAGCGCACGGGGGCGAACGTGTCGTTGCCGATCAGCCCTGCCCAGACCAGGTCCCAGAGCGCCGCAGCGAGGTCGGCGTCGTCCTGGCTGCCGACGGCATCCGCGAGCTGGCGGAAGAAGTACGCTCCCCCACCGCCGAGGGTAGCCAGGATCTCCCGCTGCAGGGGCGTGGTCTCCCGGTCGACCGGAGGCGGCAGGGTGAGCGGCGCCGTCTCGGCCAGGTGCAGGCTGATCCACCCGTCGTTGCCGGCCAGCGTGCCCGAGCCGGCCCAGAGCACCTCGCCGGTCGCGGTCAGTTCGTCGAGCATGGCCGGGCTGTACGCGGCGATCCGGGCCGGGAGGATGAGCGACTCCCAGGCCGAGGCGGGGATCCGCACCCCCTCCAGCTGTTCGATCACGGATGCGACGCCGTCGATCCCGCGGAGCTTGCCGCCCACATGCTGCCAGGCCGGCAGGAAACGGCCGACGGTCACCTGGTCAACCGGTTCGACCTCGTGCCGGAGTGCGGCCAGGGACCGTCGGCGCAGACGGCGCAGCACCTCGGCGTCGCACCATTCGCTGCCGGTTCCGGTCGGCCGGAACTCACCCTCGACGAGGCGGCGCGCGTCGGCGAGCCGCCTCAGCGCGCCCAGCGCCACGGCGGTGCCGAGGCCGAATCGGGCGGCCACGTCGGCGACGGTGAACGGCCCGTGGCTGCGCGCATACCGGCTGACCAGGTCGCCGAGAGGGTCGGCCACGGACTCGGTGAAGGCATCCGGGATACCCATCGGCAAGGGAACGCCGAGCGCGTCCCGCAGGCGGCTCGCATCCTCGATGGCCGCCCACCACTCGTGTCCGGCGTAGCCGACCCGGATGGCGCGGCGAGCGGCGACCAGGGCGGTGAGGTGTGACTCGGCCTGGGCTGCGCTCGCGTGCTCGGTCGAAGGGGCGTCCTGTGACGCCGCGATCGGTGACGACGCGCTCGGTGACGGCGGCGCAGACGCATCCGGCTCCAGGCGCGCGGCCACCTCGTCGACGGTCAGCGGGCCGAGTCCGCGCAGCAGGTCGGCCATGCCCTCGATCCCCCGGGCCCGCCTTCCCTCCGCGAGGCGCTGCAGCTCCAGGTCGGTGAGCTCCATCACCGCGGGGTCGAGCAGCTCTCGCAGCTCGACGCGGCCGAGCAGCTCGGCCAGCAGGGCCGAATCGATCGAGAGCGCGGTGGCCCGGCGTTCGGCAAGCGGGGAATCCCCCTCGTACATGAACGCGGCGACGTAGCCGAACAGGAGGGTGCTCGCGAACGGGCTCGCGGCATCCGTCGTCGTCTCGACCAGGCGCACCGAGCGGGCGGCGATCTCCCGGGCGAGCAGGGTCAGCGCGGGCAGGTCGTAGACGTCCTGCAGGCATTCGCGCACGGTCTCGAGGATGATCGGGAAGGTCGGGAAGGTGCGGGCCACGTCGAGCAGCTGCGACGCCTTCTGCCGTTGCTGCCAGAGCGGCGACCTGCGGCCGGGGTCGTAGCGCGGCAGGAGGAGTGCCCGGGCGGCGCATTCGCGGAACCGCGCGGCGAACAGGGCGGACCCGCCGACCTCGTCGGTGACGAGCTGCTCGAGTTCGTCGGGGTCGAAGACGAACAGTTCCGCGCCGGGCGGCTCGGCTTCGGTGTCGGGAATGCGCACGACGATCCCGTCGTCGGCGGCCATGCAGGCGCCGTCGATGCCGAAGCGTTCGCGCACCCGGGCGCCGACGGCGAGGGCCCACGGTGCGTGCACGGTCATGCCGTACGGGGAATGCAGCACGACCCGCCAGTCGCCGAGTTCGTCGCGGAACCGTTCGACGACGAGGGTGCGATCGGTGGGCAGGTGGGCGGTGGCGGCGCGCTGTTCGGCCAGGAACGCGAGCAGGTTGGTCACCGCGCGCTCATCGAGCCCGGCGGCGGCGCACCGGGCGCGGGCCTCCGCCGGAGGAGCGGCCGACACCTCGCGGGTGAACGCGCCGATCGCCCGGCCGAGTTCGGCGGGGCGGCCGAGGCCGTCGCCTTTCCAGAACGGCAGCCGTCCGGGCTCGCCGAACGCCGGGGTGACGACCACGCGGTCGTGGGTGATCTCCTGGATGCGCCAGCTCGTCGCGCCGAGCGCGAAGACGTCGCCGATCCTGGACTCGTAGACCATCTCCTCGTCGAGTTCGCCGACCCGCCGGCCGGTGGCCTGGTCCCCGGCCATGAAGACGCCGAACAGGCCGCGGTCGGGGATCGTGCCGCCGCTGGTCACCGCAAGCCGCTGCGCGCCGGGTCGTCCGGTCAGCGTTCCGGCTTCGCGGTCCCAGATGATGCGCGGGCGCAGCTCGGCGAACTGGTCCGACGGATACCGGCCGGCGAGCAGGTCGAGCGTCGCCTCGTAGGCCGACCGCGGCAGCGTGGCAAACGGCGCGCTCCGGCGCACGGTGTCGAACCACTCCTCCACATCGATGGGTTCGAGGACCGTCGCCGCGACGGTCTGCTGGGCGAGGATGTCCAGCGGGTTCGTCGGCACGGCGAGCGACTCGATCAGGCCGGCGACCATGCGTTCGGCGGCGACCGCGGCATGGATGAGGTCGGCGCGGTGCTTCGGGTAGATGACGCCGCGCGAGACCTCGCCGACCTGGTGCCCGGCCCGGCCCACGCGCTGCAGCCCGCTGGCGACCGACGGCGGGGACTCCACCTGCACCACCAGGTCGACGGCGCCCATGTCGATGCCGAGCTCCAGGCTCGACGTGGCGACCACGCAGCGCAGCCTGCCCGACTTGAGGTCGTCTTCGATGATCGCCCGCTGGTCCTTGCTCACCGAGCCGTGGTGGGCGCGGGCAAGCAGCGGTTCGGCGCCCTCGCTGCGGCCGCTGGCCCCCATGAGCTCGGCGGGCTGCCGAGGCGCGGCCGTCGCCGTGGCGTTCGCCGTCGCGACGGACGCCGTCGGCCAGGCGGACGCGCCGGCCGTGACCGGCGCGTCGGCCTCGGCCCACGCCATCCGCCCGGCGTAGATCTCGTTGAAGCGCGCGGTCAGCCGCTCGGCGAGACGCCGGGAGTTCGCGAAGACGATCGAAGACGTGTGCGCGAGCACCTGGTCGACGATGGCCTCCTCGACGTGCGGCCAGATCGAGCCTGACTGGGGCACGGATGCCGCCGATCCCTCACGTGGCTGTCCCTCGCCCGGCATGCCCTCCCGCGGCGGGGCGGCGCCGAGCCGGCTCATGTCCTCGACCGGGACCACCACCCGCAGGTCGAACCGTTTGCCCGAGGCCGGCGCGACGATCTCGACCGGCGCCGCCCCACCGAGGAAGCGGGCCACCTCGGCGGCAGGCCGCACCGTAGCGGAGAGCCCGATGCGTTGAGCCGGTTTCGTCAGCAGCGCGTCGAGCCGCTCGAGCGACAGGGCGAGGTGAGCCCCGCGTTTGCTGGCGGCCACCGCATGCACCTCGTCGACGATGACCGTGTCGACGCCGCGCAGGGAGTCGCGGGCCGCGGAGGTGAGCATGAGGAAGAGCGACTCGGGGGTGGTGATGAGGATGTCCGGCGGCGACTTCACCAGAGCCCGCCGGTCGGCCGCGGGGGTGTCTCCCGAACGCACGCCGACGCTCACCTGCGGCGGTTCGGACCCCAGTCGCGCCGCGGCCCGGGTTATCCCGACGAGGGGTGCGCGGAGGTTGCGTTCCACGTCGACGCCGAGGGCCTTGAGCGGGGAGATGTAGAGCACCCGGGTGCCCGGCGCCGCGCCCCCGGCGGCCGGCGGGGCGGCCGCGAGGCGGTCAATCGCCCAGAGGAACGCGGCGAGGGTCTTGCCCGACCCCGTCGGCGCGACGACCAGCGCGTGCGAGCCGCGGGAAATCGCATCCCAGGCCCCGAGCTGGGCGGCCGTGGGCGCGGCGAACGCTTCCCGGAACCACGCCCGGGTGGCCGGCGAGAAGCGTCCGAGCACCTCGTTCATCTGCTCATCTTTGCCGATCCCACCGACAACTCCTAGCTCGAGGCGACCAGTTGCACGCGGAGCGAGTCGACGGACGTCGCGATGACGTCGTCCGCGGCCCAGCGCGCTGCCAGCCGGGCGAGGGTGGCGTCGAGTTCGGCCTGGGTCAGGCCGTCGACCAGTTCCAGCCGCACGACCAGTTCCGGCCCGTCGAGGCGGGCGTCGGGGTCCCCGGCGCCGAGCGCGACGGAGAGCACGGACAGCTCGGTCGCGATGGAGGCGGCGAAGGCATCCGCCACCGGCCGGCTCGCGTAGCTGGGCAGCCACGGCTGCGACTGGGCGATCGCCCAGAGCGCCGGGCGCCGGATCACGAATTCGGTGGCCGAGGTCGGGTCGAGCACGACCAGGTCGGTGTTCTCCTGGGCGGCGGCGAGGGCCACCCGGTTCGCGTCGGAGGGCACCGGCCGGGCCTCGGCATTCCACGCGGCCATCGCGGCAGCCGAGGTGAAGACGGGCAGCACGTTCCGGCCGTCCGGGCCGGCCACGGTGATGATCGAGAGCTCCTGGCTCTTGTCGATCGTGAGCCCACCGGCGGTGGTGCCGGACTCCCCCAGCTCCGCCACGAGCGGCACGAGCAGGCGGGAGTCCCGGATGGCGTCGATCACTCTCTCCTCGCCGGTCTCGCGGGCGCGGAACCGGCGGAGCGCCTCGAGCAGGTGCTCCGGCGCCGATCCGTCGTCTTCGGCGCTCGTATTCGCCCGGAACTCTCGCCCGGCCCAGGGCTGCCCGGCCGAGTCGGCCGGACCGTCGGGCCGGCCGGTGGATCCGAGGTTAGTCGCCCGCGACATCCAGTGCCTCACCCAGGGTGAAGGCGCCCGCGTAGAGGGCCTTGCCCACGATCGCGCCCTCGAGGCCGAGCGGAACGAGTTCGCGGAGGGCGGCGATGTCGGCGAGGCTCGAGATGCCGCCGGAGGCGATCACCGGGCGGTCGGTGCGCTCCAGGACCTGGCGGAGCAGTTCGATGTTGGGGCCCTGCAGGGTGCCGTCCTTGGTGACGTCGGTGACGACGTACCGGGTGCAGCCGGCCTCTTCGAGGCGTTCGAGAACCTCCCAGAGGTCGCCGCCCTCCTTCGTCCAGCCGCGCGCGGCCAGCGTCGTGCCGCGCACGTCCAGGCCGACCGCGATGGCGTCGCCGTGCTGCGCGATGACCGAGGCGGCCCACTCCGGGTTTTCCAGCGCCGCGGTACCCAGGTTGATCCGGCGCACCCCGGCGCCGAGGGCCGCCTCGAGCGAGGCGTCGTCGCGGATGCCGCCGGACAGCTCGACGTTGACGCCATCCAGGTGGCCGATGACCTTCCGGATCACGTCGGTGTTGTTGCCGCGGCCGAAGGCGGCGTCGAGGTCGACGAGGTGGATCCATTCCGCGCCCTGAGCCGCCCAGTCGGCGGCGGCATCCACGGGGTCGCCGTAGTTGGTTTCCGTGCCGGCCTCCCCCTGGGTGAGTCGGACGGCCTTGCCGTCGGCCACATCGACGGCCGGAAGGAGGATGAGGCGCGGGGTGCTGACGAGTTCGCTCATGGTGTGCGGTGTCCTTGCTCGGGGTGGCCGCCGGTTTCGGCGGCGCGGATGAACTGTGGGGGGCTAGTCGCGGAGCGAGCCGAGCCAGTTCGACAGCAGGCGGATGCCCGCTTCGCCGGACTTCTCCGGGTGGAACTGGGTCGCCGACAGCGGTCCGTTCTCGACCGCGGCGAGGAAGGGTCCTCCGTGATCGGCCCAGGTCAGGCGGGGCCGCGGGAAGGGCGGCATGACGTCGAGCGTCCACTCCTGCGCTGCGTAGGAATGAACGAAGTAGAAGCGTTCCTCTTCGAGGCCGCGAAACAGTACGGAGTCGGTGTCGGGTGTGATGGTGTTCCAGCCCATGTGCGGCAGCACGGGGGCCTTCAGCTGCGTGACGGTACCCGGCCACTCGCCGAGACCCTCGGTGTCGACGCCGCGTTCGACGCCGTGCTCGAACATGACCTGCATGCCCACGCAGATCCCCAGCACGGGTCGGCCGCCGGCGAGCCGGTGGTCGATGATGTCGTCGCCGCGCACGGCCTTGAGTGCGGCCATCACCGCGCTGAACGCGCCCACGCCGGGCACGACGAGGCCGTCGGCCTCGAGCGCCTGTCGGCGGTCGCTGGTCAGCGTCACCTCCGCCCCGGCCAGCTCGAGCGCCTTCACAGCGGAGTGCACGTTGCCCGTGCCGTAGTCGAACACGACGACGGAGGTCACAGGGCGCCCTTGGTCGACGGGATGCCCGAGACGAGCGGGTCCATCGCCTTGGCCTGGCGGAACGCGCGGGCGAACGCCTTGAATTCCGCTTCGGCGATGTGGTGCGGGTCGCGCCCGCCCAGGACGGTGACGTGCACGGTCAGGGCGGCGTGGAAGCTGATGGCCTCGAAGACGTGCCGCACCATCGACCCGGTGAAGTGCCCGCCGATGAGGTGGAACTCGAAGCCTGCGGGCTCGCCCGTGTGCACGAGGTACGGCCGCCCGGAGATGTCCACGACCGCCTGCACGAGGGCCTCGTCCAGCGGCACGAGGGCGTCACCGTACCGGGAGATGCCGGACTTGTCGCCGAGGGCCTGCTTGATCGCCTGGCCGAGCACGATTCCGATGTCCTCGACGGTGTGGTGCACGTCGATTTCGATGTCGCCGCGCGCACGCACGGTGAGGTCGGTCAGGGAGTGCTTTGCGAACGCCGTCAGCAGGTGGTCGAAGAAGGGCACCGAGGTCTGGATGTCGCCGACCCCGGTCCCGTCGAGGTTGAGGGAGAGTTCGATGCTCGATTCGCTCGTCTCCCGGTGAAGCTGAGCGACGCGGGGCGAGGACGGAGTGGATGAGCTCATACGCCTAGTTTATTCGGCGGCGGGACCGCGGCGTGCCAGAGCGTCAAGGAATGACGTCGTCTCGGCCTCGGTGCCGGCGGTCACGCGAAGGTGGCCGGGGATGCCGACATCCCGGATGAGGATGCCCTCGGCCAGCAGCGCGTCGAAGGTCGCCCGCGGGTCGGCCACTCCCCCGAACAACACGAAGTTGCTGCCGCTGCGGTACGGAGTGAAGCCGAGCCTGGTCAGCTCGGTGACGAGCCGGTCGCGCTGGTCGCGGATGTCGTCCACCATCGCCAGCATCTCGGGGGTGTGCGCCAGGGCGGCGCACGCGGCCGCCTGCGTCAGCGCGGACAGGTGGTACGGGAGGCGCACCAGTCGCAGCGCATCCGTGACGGCCGGATCGGCGGCGAGGTAGCCGACCCGAGCGCCGGCGAAGGCGAAGGCCTTGCTCATCGTGCGGGAGACGAGCAGCCGCTCGCGCCCGGCGAGAAGGGTGAGGGCGCTCGGCGCGCCGACGGGCGCGAACTCCGCGTAGGCCTCGTCGACGACGACGATGCCGTCGGTCGCGTCATACACGGCCGCGATCGTGTCGAGGGAGAGGGGCGTGCCGGTCGGGTTGTTGGGCGAGCAGAGGAACACGAGGTCGGGGGTGGTCTCCCGTACCCACCGGACGGCGGTGGCCGGCGTGAGTTCGTAATCCGGGTCGCGGTCGCCGGCGATCCAGCGCGTGCCGGTTCCGGACGCGAGGATGGAGTACATCGAGTACGTGGGCGCGAAGCCGAGGACCGAACGGCCGGGGCCGCCGAAGGCTTGAAGCACCTGCTGCAGGACCTCGTTGGAGCCGTTGGCCGCCCAGATGTTTTCCCGGGTGAGCCCGTGTCCGAGGTAGCCGGCCAGGCTCTCGCGCAGCTCGGTGAACTCGCGATCGGGGTACCGGTTCACCGTGGACACGGCCCTGGCCAATGCCGCCACGATGTCGCGGGCGACCGGCTCCGGGATGGGGTGCGTGTTCTCGTTGACGTTGAGCGCCACGGGCACGTGCAGCTGGGGCGCACCGTACGGGGTGAGGCCGCGCAGGTCGTCGCGGAGGGGGAGATCACTGAGGTTCGTCACCTGCTCGATCTTAGCCGCGGCCCGCGGACGGACGCCGTGGCCAGGGGCGCTGTGGCTACAGGCCGGCCGGCAGGGCCAGGCGCTGCCCGGGCTGCACGCTCTCGGAGGTGAGCTGGTTGAGGCTGACGATCTCGGCGATCAGGTCGCGAGGATCGCTGGTCGGTGCGAGGGACTCGGCCAGCTGCCAGAGGGACTGGCCCGGGTTGATGGTGACGTAGTCGAATTCAACGCTCCCCACGCCGGCCGTGTCGGCTCCCGTGGAATCGCTCGCGCCCTCGGCCGCCGCCATACCGCCGTTGAGGGCGACGATCAGCAGGGCTGCAACGATCGGCAGTGCGGCCAGCGAGGTGAATACGACGCGACCGCGTCGGGTGAGGCGCAGACGGCTGGTGGCCGTGCCGGATGCACCGGTCGTGCCCGCGACTACTCCTGCGCCCGAAACTAATCCTGCGCCCGATGCAACTACTGCGTTCATGTCGAACCTCCTGGTTGATAACGCATCCGGCCCTCGGCCGGGAGGACCGGATGCGAACCTATGTTCCGAATGTATCTTCGAATGTTCGAACAATCAAGCACATTTACGGTTGTAACCCGAATGAGTCCCGCGACACACTCGAATACATCTTTGTTATCGGGGGTTATGCCGGATACAGTTTCGAGTGTCAGATTGTTCGTTTTGAACTCAACCAGACACCACCGACATTCCTCCGCGAGGGTCATCCCCCGTCTGCGGACCGGCACGAGGAGCACGAACGTGAGCAAGGACACCGGTTCCCGGGATAAGGGCGGCACCCGTCGGCGCAAGAGCCTGAGCGAGAAACAGCTCGCCATCCTGGATGTCATCCAGCGCTCGGTCAGCCAGCGAGGCTACCCGCCAAGCATGCGCGAGATCGGCGACGCCGTCGGACTCTCCTCCCTGTCCAGCGTCACGCACCAGCTAAACCAGCTCGAGCTGAGCGGATACCTGCGCCGCGACCCGAACCGTCCCCGCGCCATCGAGGTGCTGATCGAGCTCCCGCAGTCACCCGACGATGTGGCGGCCGGCTCCACGGAGAACTTCCAGTCCGGCCTGCAGGTCGGCGACGCCGTCATGGTGCCGCTGGTCGGCCGCATCGCCGCCGGCGTGCCGATCATGGCCGACCAGATGATCGATGAGATCTTTCCGCTCCCCCGCCAGCTCGTTGGCAAGGGCGAGCTGTTCATGCTCAAGGTGATCGGCGAATCGATGATCGACGCCGCGATCTGCGACGGCGACTGGGTCGTCGTACGCCAGCAGAAGAACGCGGAGAACGGCGAAATCGTCGCGGCGATGCTCGACGGCGAGGCGACGGTCAAGGTCTTCCGCCAGCGCGACGGGCACATCTGGCTTCTCCCGCGCAATACCAACTTCGAACCGATTGTGGGCGACCACGCCGAGATTCTCGGCAAGGTCGTGGCGGTGCTCCGCTCCGTATAGACCACGACGGGCCGGAAGCGGGGGCGGCGCGCCCGGAATCGCCCCGAAGGGGGATGCCCCGCGCCCCCGCTGGGCACTCCGCAGCCAATATTGTGGAATTGCGGCGCGAACCGCCTGTGGTGAGTGCTTCCGCAAGGTGATCCACTGGGGGCCCATTGCGGGCCGCCCGAAACCGAGGAAGTCCATGCCCGCGCAAACGTCTCGTACCGTGCCCGAAGCGCGTCCGACGCTCCCCCCGGAATCCGCCGGTTCCACGCCCGTCGCATCGCCGTCACCGGCACCGTCAGCCGCACCGTCACCCTCGCCGTCACCCTCGCCGCCGCCTGTGCCGGACGGCTACCGGCGGTTCTATCTGACGGTCGCCGTCAAGTTCGCGATCGCCGTCGCCTTCGCCGTGCTCTGGACCGGGCTCGCCCTCTGGTTCTCCCTCCCCTGGATTGTCGACCTCTCGCGCGACATCGGGGCGCCGGCCGCCTGGATCATCGTGGCCCTGGTGGCCTACCTGCCCGGCTACGTCGTCGCCCTGATGGCGATGTCCCTCATCCTCGACCGCCAGCCCCCGCGCACCGTCAACAACCCGACCTCGCCGCTGACGATCATCGTGGCCGCCCGCGACGAGGAGAGCGGGATGGCGGAGACTATCCGCTGCATCGGCCAGAGCGACTATGCCGGGGACGTCACCGTGATCCTGGCCGACAACGGCTCGACCGACGCCACCGCCGAGGTCGCCGTCCGCGCGGCCGCGGAGTTCGGCGTCAGCCTCGCGGTCGCCTACGAGAGCCGTCCCGGCAAGTCCTATGCCCTGAACACGGCGCTCCAGCTGGTGGAGACGCCCTACGTCATCACCGTGGATGCCGACACCCTGCTTCACCGGGAGGCCCTCCGGCGGCTGATCTCCCGGCTGGAATCCGCGCCCGCGGCGACGGTGGCGGTGGCCGGCACGGTGCTGGTCCGCAACTCGCGCACCAACCTGCTCACTCGCATGCAGGAATGGGACTACTTCCTCGGCATCGCTGCCGTGAAGCGCATGCAGGGCATGTACCAGGCCACCCTGGTTGCCCAGGGGGCCTTCTCCGTCTACCGGACCGAGCAGATGCGCGCGATCGGCGGCTGGCCCGATGCCATCGGCGAGGACATCGTCGTGACCTGGAAGCTCCTCGAGCAGGGCGGGCGGGTGATCTTCGAGCCCACGGCCGTCGCCTTCACCGACGCCCCGGCCCGGGTCGTGCACTTCATGCGGCAGCGAGCCCGGTGGGCGCGCGGCATGTTCGAGGGCATCCGCAGCGTGCCGCCGTGGCGCCAGCGCCGGCGGCTGGCCGGGATGATCGCCGCCATCAATCTGCTGATCCCGCTGCTGGACATCGGCTACGCCCTGATCTGGCTGCCGGGCCTGGTGCTCTTCGTGTTCGGGTACCCGGCGATCGTGTCCGCCTGGGCCCTCACCGTCATCCCGATGACCCTGGTGATCTACGGGGCACTCCGGCACTACCAGCGCCGCTGGGTGTTCGGCCCGTTGGGACTGGGCGTGCGACGCAACCTGACCGGCTACGTCGCGTTCCTCGTCCTGTACCAGGTCCTCTGCTCGACGGCCTCCATCGCTGGCTACGCGCAGTTCCTGGCCGGGACCTCCCGCCGCTGGAAGTAGATTTCCCGTCCCTGCGCCCCGCCGAACCGTGAGTTTGGCACCTTCGTTGGGCTCGGGAAGGTGCCAAACTCACAGTTCGGCGGGCGGGGCTGCGGCGGGCGGGGCCGCGGCGGCTAGGCCGGCTGGCCGGCGCCGAGCTCGGCGCGCACGATCCGGGTCGCCTCGAGCATGTTGCGCAGCGACGCGACGGTCTCCTCGTAGCCGCGGGTCTTGAGCCCACAGTCCGGGTTGACCCAGAGCTGGCGCACCGGGATCCCGGCCACGGCAACTTCGAGCAACTCGGTCAGCTCGGCGACGCTCGGCACGCGCGGCGAGTGGATGTCCCACACGCCCGGCCCGATGCCGTGGTCGAAGCCGTGGGCCTGGATGTCGCCGACGACCTCCATCCGCGACCGGGCCGCCTCGATGCTCGTGACGTCGGCGTCCAGGTTGCGGATGGCGTCGATCACCACGCCGAATTCCGAGTAGCAGAGGTGGGTGTGGATCTGTGTCCGGGCGGCCACCCCGGCGGTGGCCAGGCGGAAGGATCCCACCGACCAGTCGAGGTAGGCGGCGTGGTCCTTTTTCTTGAGCGGCAGCAGCTCCCGCAGCGCGGGCTCGTCGACCTGCACGACGCCGATCCCGGCGGCCTCGAGGTCGGCGATCTCGTCGCGGAGCGCCAGGGCGACCTGGCGCGCGGTGTCGCCGAGCGGCTGGTCGTCGCGCACGAACGACCAGGCGAGGATCGTGACCGGACCGGTCAGCATCCCCTTGACCGGCTTGGCGGTCAGGCCCTGCGTGTAGCTCGACCATTCGACCGTGATCGCCTTCGGCCGGGACACGTCGCCCCAGAGGATGGACGGGCGCGTGCAGCGGCTCCCGTAGGACTGCACCCAGCCGTTCTCGGTGACCGCGAAGCCGTCGAGGTTCTCGGCGAAGTACTGCACCATGTCGTTGCGTTCGGGCTCGCCGTGCACGATGACATCGAGGCCGATCTCCTCCTGCAGGTCGACCACGCGGGAGATCTCGGCGCGCATGAGGTCGCGGTACTCGTCGGCCGTGAGGGTCCCCTTGAGGAACTGGGCGCGGGCGCGGCGGATCTCCCCGGTCTGCGGGAAGGAGCCGATCGTCGTCGTGGGCAGCAGCGGCAGGCCCAGCGCCTTGTCCTGCTCGGCCAGGCGGATGGCGTAGTCGCCGCGGGAGAAGTCGGCCTCGGTCAGCGCCTCGGCGCGCGAGCGCACGGCACCGTCGCGCACGCCGGGGGCGGTTCGACGGGCCTCGAGGGCCGCCGTGGCGGCGTCCAGGACGGGCTGGATGGCGGCCCGGCCGTCGGCCAGGCCGAGGGCGAGGGCGGCAACCTGGCCGACCTTCTGGTCGGCGAAGGCGAGCCAGCCCTTCAGGTCTGCGCCGAGGGACGACTCGTCCTCGACGTCATGCGGAACGTGCAGCAGCGAGGTGGACGTGGACACCGCGACGTTCGGCGACAGGTCCAGGAGGCGTGCCGCGGCGTCGAAGGCACCGGCGAGGTCGCCGCGCCAGATGTTGTGGCCGTCGATGACCCCGGCGACGAGGGTCTTCTCGGACAGTCCGGGGACGGCGGCGGGGATGCTGCCGCGCACGAGGTCCAGGCCGATCGCCTCGACCGGGCTTCCCGCGAGGACCGGGAGCGCGTCGTCGAGGCTGCCATACGGCGCGGCGACGAAGATCGCCGGGCGCTCGGCCAGGCGGCCGAGGGTCGCGTAGGCGAACTCGACGGCGCCGAGGACCTCGGCCCGGGGCGTCTCGATGCTCTCGCTGACGAGGGCCGGCTCGTCCAACTGCACCCAGTCGGCGCCGGCCGCGGCGAGCCTGGACACGAGCGCCGCGTAGACGGGAAGCAGGTCGCCCAGCCGATCGAGCGGCTGGAAGTCCGCGGGGGCGCCGTCGCTGGGCTTGCTGAGCAGCAGGAACGTCACCGGGCCGACGATGACCGGGCGGGTCAGGAATCCGGCGGCCCTGGCCTCCTCGAATTCGCGCACGATGCGGTCGCTCGCCAGACGGAAATCCGTCTCCGGGCCGATCTCGGGAACGAGGTAGTGGTAGTTCGAGTCGAACCACTTGGTCATTTCGAGCGGGGCGTGCTCGCCCTCGCCGCGGGCCAGGGTGAAGTACCCGGCCAGGTCGATCCGTCCGTCGGCGTCGACGAGGCCGGCGAACCGTGTCGGCACGGCGCCCACCGTGCAGAGGGCATCCAGCACCTGGTCGTAGTAGGAAAAGCTCTCCGGGATGGACGAGTCGGCGCGGGCCAGGCCCAGGCCGGCGAGGCGTTCCCTGGTGGACTGGCGGAGCCCTGCTGCGGTCGCCTCGAGGTCGTCGGCGCTGAGCGAGCCGGCCCAGAAGGCCTCGACCGCCTTCTTCAGTTCTCGCCGGCGCCCGATGCGCGGGTAGCCGAGGATGGTGCCGGTGGGGAATGCGGGCGTGTTCGTCATGCTGACTCCTTGACGGGGTGGGTGTGTGCGGTGGATGTGGGTCGGTGGGCCGTACGTTGCGCGGCCGTGATCTGGGTGGCCGCGTGCGGGGAGGAGGCGGGGAGCGCCCCGCACCCCTCGAGCACGGCCAGCACGGTTTCGTGCTGGTTGAAGGCGTAGAGGTGCAGGCCGGGGGCGCCGCCGGCGATCAGTTCCCTGGCGAGTCCCACGGCGTGGGTGATCCCGATTTCGCGCTGGCCCTGTTCGGTGGGCTCGACCTGCAGCTGGATCGACAGGTCGGCCGGCTCCTCCTCGCCGGACAGTTCCAGGATGCGCCGGAGCCGGTTGGGGCTGGTGACGGGCATGATTCCTGGCAGGATGGGGAACTCGACACCGGCCTCGCGGGCACGGTGGATGAAGCTGAGGTAGTGGTCCGCGTGGAAGAACAACTGGGTGATCGCGAGGTTGGCCCCGGCGGCCTGCTTGGCCAGCAGGGTGTCGATGTCCTGGGACGTCGACCGGGATCGCGGGTGGCCGTTGGGGAACGCGGCCACGGCGATCCGTACCTTCTCCCGTTCGGTCTTGACGGCGCGGGCGCCGGGCAGGCCGGGGATGACGGTTTCGCGATAGGGCACCCGTTCGGCCTGCACCCGGTGGATCAGCTGCACGAGTTCGGCGGCACTGCCGAGGTCGCCGAGGAAGGTCTCCCCTTCGTCGACACCCTGCGGTGGGTCGCCGCGCAGGGCGAGAAAGCTCCGCACGCCGGCGTCGAGGAACTCCCGGATCAGCCGACTCGCCTCGGCGGCTGAGGAGCCCACGCAGGTCAGGTGGGCCATCGGGTCGACCCCGGTGGCGTCCAGGATGTAGCGGAGCACGTCGAGCGAGGAGGTGCGCGAGGAGCCGTTCGCCCCGTACGTGACCGAGATGAAGTCGGGCCCGGCCGCGGCGAGACGGTCGATCGTGTGGGTGAGCGCGGTCGAGGCGGCCTCGGACTTGGGCGGGTACAGCTCGAACGAGAACGGAATGCGCCGGCCGCGCGTTCGCGTCGTCGTCGTCTCGGTCATTGTTCCCTCATTCGGCAGAAGCACGGTAGTAACGAGCACTGAAATGGCCGGGCGGCCGCGGACCGCCAGGCAGGCCTGGCGGGTGCTCGCGGGCGGGTGCCGGGCTCGGCTGTCGCTCCATGCCGGCCGGCAATCCCGGCGGCAACGATTGAAAGAGACTCTAACAACGCCCGATCGGGTGAGGCTGGAGTGTGTCTGTATGTTTCAGGCCGGGCGGGTTACGCGACGGCCTGAGGTTGTCAGCCCGCGATGGCGGGGACGCTGAGGAACGGCGTGAACTGAGCCTGGATCTCCGGCGTGACGAGGGCCTTGACCTGGCTTCCGGTCTCGGCGTACACGGTGGAGAGCACGCGGCCCTGGTCGTGCAACAGGGCGATGAGGTCGCCGCGCTCGTAGGGAATCAGCAGGTCGAGTTCGATCTGCGGGCTCGGCAGGATCTCGGCGATCGCGGCCAGGAGCTCCTCGATGCCCTCGCCGCTGTGTGCCGAGACGAAGATCGCGCGAGGCTGGAGGCCGCGCAGCACCAGGCGGTCGTCGTCGGCAATGAGATCGCTCTTGTTGAAGACGACGAGTTCCGGGATGTCCCGGGCGCCGACCTCGCCGATCACGTCGCGAACCGTGGCGAGCTGGCTGACCGGGTCGGGGTGGGAGGCGTCGACGACGTGAACGATGACGTCGGCGTCGGCGACCTCTTCGAGCGTGGAGCGGAAGGCCTCGACGAGCTGGTGCGGCAGGTTGCGCACGAAGCCGACGGTGTCGGTCAGCGTGTACAGCCGGCCGTCGGCGGTGGTGGACTTGCGCACGGTGGCGTCGAGGGTGGCGAACAGCGAGTTGTCGACGAGCACGCCGGCGCGGGTGATCCGGTTGAGCAGGCTCGACTTGCCGGCGTTGGTGTAGCCGACGATGGCGACCGAGGGCACGGCGTTGCGCTTGCGGTTTGCCCGCTTCGCTTCGCGGGCCGGTTTCATTTCGAGGATCTGCTTGCGCAGCCTGGACATGCGCGTGTGGATGCGCCGGCGGTCCAGCTCGATCTTCGTTTCACCGGGTCCACGGGAGCCCATGCCGGCCCCGGCCCCACCCACCTGGCCGCCGGCCTGGCGGGACATGGAGTCACCCCACCCGCGCAGTCGCGGCAGGAGGTATTCGAGCTGGGCTAGTTCGACCTGGGCCTTGCCCTCGCGGCTCTTCGCGTGCTGGCTGAAGATGTCGAGGATGACGGCGGTGCGGTCGATGACCTTGACCTTGACGACATCCTCGAGCGCGCGCCGCTGACTCGGGGCCAGTTCGGTGTCGGCGATGACGGTGTCCGCGCCCATGGCCTGCACGATCCCGGCCAGTTCCTCCGCCTTGCCCTTGCCGAGGTAGGTGCTGGCGTCGGGCTTGGCCCGGCGCTGCATCAGACCGTCGAGCACGGTCGCGCCGGCGGTTTCGGCCAGCGCCGCGAGCTCCCGCATCGAGTTCTCGGCGTCCGCGACGGTGCCCTGGGTGTACAGGCCGATCAGGACGACGTTCTCCAGGCGCAACTGGCGGTATTCAACCTCGGTGACGTCTTCAAGCTCGGTGGAGAGGCTGGGCACGCGGCGGAGCGCGTTGCGGTCTTCCCGGTCCTGCTGCTCGCCGTCATGCTCGCCGGTGGAGGTTTCTCCCTGCAGCGCCTGCGCGGAGCCGCTCCGGAAGAGGGCATAGCCGGAGGCCCGGGTCTCGGCACTGGCAAGCACCCGCGCTACTACGTCGTCGCTCTGCGGCACTTCTGGTTCAGTCATCCCTTTAACCCTAGTTCCTCCATAAGCGATACGTTCTCTTCTATGGCACCAGAGCATTACTTTTCCGCAACGCCCGACAGCGCGCTGAAACTGCGAAAGGTGACGGTGGAACTGGCCGGGCACCCGTACGAGGTCACCACGGCGAACGCTGTCTTCAGCCCCGACCACATCGATACCGGCACCCAGGTCCTGCTGGCGAACACGCCGACGCCGCCGCCCGGGGGAAACTTCCTCGACCTCGGCTGCGGCTGGGGCCCGATTGCCCTGCACCTGGCCCTGAGCTCCCCGCACGCCAGCGTGTGGGCTGTGGACGTGAACGAGCGGGCGCTGGAGCTGGTTCGGATGAACGCGGCCGCGCTCGGCCTGACGAACGTGAAGGCCGTGCTGCCCGCCGATGTTCCGGCCGACGTGATGTTCCGCTCGATCTGGTCCAACCCGCCGATCCGGGTGGGCAAGAGCGAACTCCACGCGCTGCTGCGGGCCTGGCTTCCCCGCCTTGAAACCGACGCGGATGCCTGGCTCGTCGTGCAGCGCAACCTCGGTTCTGATTCGCTCCACCGCTGGCTCGAGGGCGACCTGCCCGCCGAGTACACCGTTGCCCGGACCGCGACCAGCAAGGGTTTCCGGGTGCTGCAGGTGAAGCGGCGCGAGCCGGAGCCCGGCGCCGTCGCTTAACCCGCCGCCGTCTGCCGTCCACAATCGCCGTTTCCGCCGAGAGTCGCCGTTCTACCGGCGATTCTCGGCACAAACGGCGACTCTCACTTCGCTGGACCCCAACAGTCGCTTAGCCGAGGCTGAAGACCCCGTCGAAGACGAGTACGGCAGGCCCGGAGAGGGACGCGTGCTCGCCGTCCTCGGCCGGGAACATCCGCACGCCGAGCACGCCGCCGGGCACCTCGACGCGCCATTGGTTGGGGGCGCCGGCGCCGGCCCAGTGCCGGGTGGCCAGCGCGGCGGCCACGGCACCGGTGCCGCAGGAGAGCGTCTCCCCGCTGCCGCGCTCGTGCACGCGCATCCGGATCCGGCCGACACCGTCGACGACAAGCGGGTCGTGCGGGACGACGAACTCGACGTTGGTGCCGCCGACCGGTTCCGGGTCGAGTTGCGGGATGTAGCCGAGGTCGGCCGCCTCGAGTTCGTCGAAGTCGGCGAGGGCGACCACGACGTGCGGGTTGCCGACGTTGATGCCGAGGCCCGGGCGGGCCACGGCCAGGTTCTTCGCGCGCACGAGGGGTTCGCCCCCGGCGAGCCTCCAACGCCCGAGGTCGACCTGGAAACCCGACTGGTTCCGCTGCAGGTCGCGCACTCCCCCGCGCGTTCCGATGGCGAGGGTCTCGCCGGGGGCCAGCTGCGCGAGCCCCTGCTCGACGAGATAGAGCGCGTAGACCCGGATGCCGTTGCCGCACATCTCCGACACCGTTCCGTCCGCGTTCCAGTAGTCCATGAACCACTCGGCCTGGTCGTCTTCGGCCAGCGCGGCGGCGCCGTCGGGGAGGCTACGCGACCGGACCGCGCGGATGATGCCATCGCCGCCGATGCCGAACTGGCGGTCGCAGACGGCGCGGATCTGCTCCGGGGTGAGCTCGATCAGCCCGTCCGGGTCGGCGAAGAGAACGAAGTCGTTGCCAGTGCCCTGGCCCTTGGTGAAGTTGAGATCGATGCCCATCAGCCCAGTTTAGGCGGCCCGGTTCAGGGGCGACTTCAGGTGGCCGGGTCCACGCGGCCCAGCGCCTGCTCCGACCGGTCGGCGGCCCGCGCGTCGATCCAGTGGGTGTGCGGGTCGCGCTTGAACCAGCTCACCTGCCTCCTCGCGTAGCGGCGGGTGAACTGCTGCGTGGTCTCGATGGCTTCCCCGCGGGTGAGGGTGCCGTGCAGCTGGCCGAGGGCCTGGGCGTAGCCGATAGCGCGGCTGGCCGTCACGCCCGTCTCGATTCCGCACGGGATGAGCCTTTCCGCCTCCTCGACGAGCCCGTCGGCCCACATGGTTTCGACGCGTGCGTCCAGGCGCTGGGTGAGTTCCTCACGCGGCATCCGCAGACCCACGGTGACCGCCGGCCGCCAGTAGACCGCGTCGCCGGGCAGGGCGGCGCGATGCGGCGCCCCAGTGAGTTCAACCACTTCGAGGGCTCGCACGATTCGGCGGCCGTTGCTCGGGCCGATCCTGGCCGCGGCCTCCGGATCGACGGCCTTCAGCCTGCCGTACAGGGTGCCGGGCCCCTGCTCGGCCAGCTCCCCCTCGAGCCGGGCCCGGAGAGCGGGGTCGGTGCCGGGAAACTGGAAGTCGTATACGACGGAGGAGATGTAGAGCCCGGAGCCGCCGACGAGGATCGGCACGGCGCCGCGCGCGGAGATGTCGTCGATGGCCGCCCGGGCATCCCGCTGGTAGTTGGCTACCGTGGCCTCGTCGGTGACGGCGAGCACGTCGAGCAGGTGGTGCGGGATGCCGCGCCGCTCGGCCACCGGAAGCTTCGCCGTGCCGATGTCCATGCCTCGGTAGAGCTGCATGGCGTCGGCGTTGACGATCTCCGCGGGCTGTCCGCGGGCGGCAAGGCGCTCGGCCAGGTCGAGTGACAGCTCGGATTTGCCGGTGCCGGTCGGCCCGACGATGACGACGAGCACGGGCGTCAGCGCTCTCCGTCGGTGACGTCGTAGATCGGAATGGTGGCGGAGCCGCTGCCCGGTCGCAGGGTCGGCAGTCCGAGCGACACCGGCCCGGCGGCACTGTCCGCGCCATGCGACGCCGGAACCCCGCAGGATTCGGCCTCGAGCCGGTCCCACGCGTCCCCGGCGATGGTGCGGCGGATGCGGAGCGGGGCGGAGTCGGCGGAGTCGGCGATCAGGTGGAACGGGAACGCCTCGGTGACCGTGACGGTGACCATGTCTCCGGGCCGGGGGCGGGGCGATCCGTCGGGCAGGTTGAAGTGCACGAGCCGGCTGTCCGGCGCGCGCCCGCTGAGCCGGTGGGTGTCGGCGTCCTTGCGTCCCTCGCCGTTGGCGACGAGGAGCTCGACCTCGCGGCCGACGACCTTCTGGTTCTCCTCCCAGGAGATGCGTTCCTGCAGGGCGGCGAGGCGTTCGTAGCGTTCCTGCACGACGGCCTTCGGGACCTGGTCGGCCATGGTCGCCGCGGGCGTGCCGGGGCGGATCGAGTACTGGAAGGTGAAGGCAGTCGCGAAGCGCGCCGACTCAACGACGCGGAGGGTCTCCTGGAAATCCTCCTCGGTCTCGCCGGGGAAGCCGACGATGATGTCGGTACTGATCGCCGCGCCGGGCATCTGCGCCCGCACCCGGTCGAGGATGCCGAGGAACTTCGTGGAGCGGTAGGAGCGGCGCATGGCTTTGAGGACGCGGTCGGAGCCGGACTGCAGCGGCATATGCAACTGGGGCATCACCGCGGGGGTCTCGGCCATGGCGTCGATGACGTCGTCGGTGAAGGCCGCCGGATGCGGGCTGGTGAAACGGATGCGCTCCAGCCCCTCGATCCGGCCGGCCGCACGCAGCAGCTTGCCGAATGCGAGCCGGTCGCCGAATTCGACGCCGTAGGAGTTGACGTTCTGGCCGAGGAGGGTGACCTCGATGGCGCCGTCGTCGACGAGGGCCTGGATCTCCGCGAGGACCTCCCCCGGACGGCGGTCCTTCTCCTTGCCGCGCAGCGCCGGGACGATGCAGAACGTGCAGGTGTTGTTGCAGCCGACCGAGATGGACACCCAGCCGCTGTAGCTGGAGTCCCGCTTCGTGGGCAGGGTCGACGGGAACGTCTCGAGGGACTCGAGGATCTCCAGCTGGGCCTCCCCGTTGTGCCGGGCACGCTCGAGCAGGCTGGGCAGGGCACCCATGTTGTGGGTGCCGAAGACGGCGTCCACCCAGGGCGCCTTCGCCAGGATGGTGTCTTTGTCCTTCTGGGCCAGGCAGCCGCCGACGGCGATCTGCATGCCTTCGTGGCGGCGCTTGACGGACGCGAGGTGGCCGAGGTTGCCGTACAGCTTGTTGTCTGCGTTCTCCCGCACGGCGCAGGTATTGAGCACGACGATGTCCGCTTCGACGCCGTTCGCGGGAACGTAGCCGGCCGCCTCGAGGGAGCCGCTGAGCCGCTCAGAGTCGTGCACGTTCATCTGGCAGCCGAAGGTGCGCACCTCATAGCTGCGCGCGCGGCCATCCGCGTCGATGGCGGCCTCGGACGGGGCGATCACGGTCGGCCCGGTGGAGGGCGTCGTGGCACGGGCGGGTGTTGCGGTCATGCTGGTCATAGTGGGTCTAGTTTACGTTTGCGGGGCGGATGCCGCGCGCCAGCCGGATCCGGCACTCTCCGGCCAATCAGCCCGTCGGCCCATCGGCCCGTCGGCCCGGCGGCCTAGCGGAACCGTACGGTCGTGGGTCTGCCGACTGACCGGGACGCCAGCGCCGCCTTCACGGCCAGCCGCACGGCGCCGGAGCTGTAGCCCTTGCGCATGAGGAAGCCGGTGAGCCGGCGGTCGATTGTCTGCTCGTCGAATCGTTCGAGCTGCCCGACCCGCTTGATGGCCATCTCGATCGCCCGCTCGGCCTCATCGTCCGGCAGCTCTTCGAGTTTTTCCAGGATCAGGTTGGCGTCGAGGCCCCGGCGGCGCATCTCCGTCTGCACCCCGGCTCGACCGAGGCCCTTGCGTTCGTGGTGGCTGTGGATGATCTGCTCGGCGAGTTTCTCCTCGTCGATGTAGTGGAGTTCCGCGAAACGCTCGATGATCTCCTCGGCCTCGTTCTGGTCGATGTCGGTCGTGCGAAGAACCGTGCGCGCCTCGGAGATGGACAGCGACCGTCCCCGCAGCCGGTGCAGCAGCACCTTCTCGGCCCGTTCGCGCTCCGCGCTCGCATCGTCGTGCGCGGCCTGCTCGGCGGCCGGGTCTTCCGGCGGGACGACCCCGGGGAGGTAGGTCACGGGCGCCATCGTGCTGTCCTGCGCTGACTCTGATGCTTCGAAGTGAACCATGCCCGTGACCTGCCTCTCGTGCTGAATCGTGCGGTGCCGTGCCGGGGATTGGGCCGGGGCTAGGCGCCCTTGCGGGCGCTGAGCTTCGTCTGGATGGACTCGACCTTGGCGCCGCCCTCGGCGGCTGCGGCTGCCGTGGCGGCGTCCTTGGCAGCCTTGGCTGCGGCGATGCCCTCCGGGCCGACACCGAGCTTGATGAGGATCTTCTTCTCGATGTCGTTGGCCATGTCCGGGTTCTTGAGCAGGAAGTTGCGCGAGTTCTCCTTGCCCTGGCCGAGCTGGTCTCCGTCGTAGGTGTACCAGGCGCCGGACTTCTTGACGATGCCCTGGTCCACTCCGAAGTCGATCAGGCTGCCCTCTCGGGAGATGCCGACCCCGTAGATGATGTCGAATTCGGCCTGCTTGAACGGCGGGGCCATCTTGTTCTTGACGACCTTGACCCTCGTGCGGTTACCGACTGCCTCGGTGCCGTCCTTCAGGGTTTCGATCCGGCGGATGTCGAGGCGCACCGAGGCGTAGAACTTGAGCGCCTTGCCGCCGGCGGTGGTTTCCGGGCTGCCGAAGAACACGCCGATCTTCTCGCGCAGCTGGTTGATGAAGATCATGGTGGTGTTGGTCTGGCTGAGCCCACCGGTGAGCTTGCGCAGGGCCTGGGACATCAGCCGAGCCTGGAGGCCGACGTGCGAGTCTCCCATTTCGCCCTCGATCTCGGCGCGAGGCACGAGCGCCGCGACGGAGTCGATGACGATCAGGTCGATCGACCCGCTGCGGACGAGCATGTCCGCGATCTCGAGGGCCTGCTCGCCCGTGTCGGGCTGGGAGACGAGGAGCGCGTCGATGTCGACGCCGAGCTTCCTGGCGTACTCCGGGTCGAGCGCGTGTTCGGCGTCGATGAACGCCGCGATACCGCCGCCCTTCTGGGCGTTGGCGATGGCGTGGAGGGTGAGTGTGGTCTTACCGGACGATTCCGGACCGTAGATCTCGACGATGCGGCCGCGGGGCAGGCCCCCTATGCCGAGCGCGACGTCCAGGGCGATCGACCCGGTGGAGATGGTTTCGACGGGCGCGCGCTCGTCACTGCCCAGACGCATGACGGAGCCCTTGCCGAACTGGCGGTCGATCTGGGCGAGTGCCGCTTCCAGGGCCTTCTCGCGATCTGCTGCTGATGCCATTGTCGTTCTCCTTCGGTCATGCGTTGTGGCGCCTATAGGCTGTCGTTCGGCTCACCGGGAAGACCCCGATTGCGCCCTGTCGACAAGGCTTGTGCGGTCTGTCGTTGACGAAATCGACTGTACGCCGGGCCCCCGACATTGGTCGGTGGTCGCGGCGGAAGTGGATAAGCCGTCTTCGACTTTTGCTGTTGAGGAGCCTAGCAATATCCGAACAGGTATTCGATGAACCTGTGACCCGCGGCGTGGCGCGTCACGCCCGCACTCGGTCACCCGGACGGTGCACCAGGGTCATCCGCCGCGTCGTCGGCGCGCGCACTCGCCGCTCGCCGTCCTCGCATCCGCCGCAGCACAAGCCAGACAACGACCCCGGCAATGGCCGCATAGAGCACGTAGTTGAGGTACTGGGCGTACTGGGCCACCAGCTCGTACTGCGTGCCCAGGGCGGCGCCCAGGAGGATCAGGAGGGTGTTCCAGATTCCGCTTCCCGCGATCGTGAAGATGCTGAACGAGGTGAGATTCATCCTTTCGGCGCCGGCCGGCAATGAGACCAGGCTTCTGATCCCCGGCACGAGACGACCAAAAAAGACGGCCGATCGACCGTGCCGGCCGAACCAGCGGGCAGCCCTGTCCCAGTCGTCACGATCAACGAGGGGAAGTTTCGCCAGCCAGCGAATGGAGCGCTCGAGCCCGAGGCGCGCCCCGAGTCCGTACAGCAGCAGGGCGCCGAGATAAGCGCCCAGCGTGCTCGTGACGACCAGGAGGGCGCCGCTCAGCTCGCCCTGCTGGGCCAGGAAGCCCGCCAGGGGAAGAACGACCTCACTCGGTATGGGCGGAAAGACCGTTTCGGCCAGGGTGAACAGGCCCACTCCCCACTCGCCCAGTCGCTCAACAAGGCGAACCGCAATCCCGACGAGCCCCGGGAGGTCGCCGAAGGGCGCTATGGCGCCGTCAACCCTGGTGAACGCGTCTGCCCAGAGCGGCACCTCGTCCCGCTGAGGTCTACTTGTGCGGGGCGGGCAGCCCCGCGCCGTACCAGCGGCTCTTGGGCACATCCGTTTCGGCGCAGAGCGCGAGCCAGACATCGCGGGCGGGCGTGCCGCCGGCGAGGGCCTGGTCGGCCGTGCGACCGCCCAGGGGGGTCAGCACCAGGTCTCGGGTGAGCACCCGGCCGTAGGCGTCGCCGAACTCGTCTTTCAGGGCCTGGCGGAACTCACTCAGTCGCACAACTCGCCCAGCGCCGGTCGCTCTAGCGGGCCATGATGGTGGAGTCGAAGGTCGAAACGAATTCGTCGGGGATGGTGTCCGGGAACGGTTCGAGGCCTTCGATCACGGCGAGGCGATCGCCGACTTCACGCATGATGACCGAGATCGGGGTGTCAAGCGCGTCTGCTACGGAAGCGAGAATCTCAGAAGAAGCTTCCTTCTGACCACGCTCGACTTCGCTGAGATACCCCAGGGCCACGCTGGCCTTGCTGGCTACCTGACGAAGGGTCCGACCTTTTTGCAGGCGGAAGTCCCTGAGTACATCGCCGATTTCTTGACGTACAAGAATCATCGGAACCTCCTTCTCATGCAACTGTGCTCACTGTGCCCATCACGATCGGGTTCGTGGTGGCGGATGGCCTACGTTACCGCAACCGTCCGACACTCCCAGAGTACCCTCGGTCACTGGACTTTCCTTGTGAATGTCCTGCCGTGGCCTCGGGAATCTTGTGACTGTAACCACGCCCTCCGCGGAACTATTCCGACGGGTCCCGGCCGAGTAGTTCACGCACGGCCTGGACGGCGCGCACGACGGCCTGCGCGCGAACCGCGTCGCGGTCGCCGGCGAGACGAAGCGGGATCACCCAGGACCCGGAGCCCTGCGACAGGCCGATGTACACCGTGCCCGGCGCGTGCCCCTCCGTGGCATCCGGGCCGGCCACCCCGGTCGTAGAGACGCCGA
Source organism: Cryobacterium sp. Sr8 (assembly GCF_004403225.1). Lineage (NCBI taxonomy): Bacteria > Bacillati > Actinomycetota > Actinomycetes > Micrococcales > Microbacteriaceae > Cryobacterium > Cryobacterium sp. Sr8. The sequence continues at coordinate 48,740 of NZ_SOHO01000009.1, forward strand.
TGTCGGCCCGCTCACCGCCGACGGCGAGGTGCGTGCGCACGCCGATCGCCATCTGCATGGCCACATCGGGGTGCACGGGTCCGTGCACGTTGAGGATGCTGCTGTCCACCGCGAGGAGGCGGTGCTTGAGTTCGGTCTGGTAGGCCACCACTCCCCCATTGACGACGACGGATGCGCCGGGGATGCGAACGAGTTCGGCCACCAGCAGGCCGCCGGTGAGCGACTCCGCCACCGCGATGGTGAGGTGCCGGGCCGTGAGCTCCGCAATCAGGAGGGCCGCGGCATCGGCGCTGTCGGCATCCCGGGCCTGCGGGGAGGCGGGGCCGGCGGCCGGGAGGTCAGGCATGGCGGCGCTTCCGGCGCTCGCGCCAGCCGGCCGCGAGGTAGTCGACGCCGGTCACGACGGTGAGGATGAGGGCGAGCGCCATGGCGGTCCAGTTGACCCAGTACACCCACTCGCCCACGACCAGCCAGAGCGGGAGCAGCGCGAGCGAAATCGCGACGGCTTGCGTGACGGTCTTGAGCTTCCCGCCGCGGGAGGCAGGGATGACGTGGTCGCGGAGCATGACGAACCGGAACACGGTGATGCCGATCTCGCGCACCAGGATCACGATCGTGACCCACCACCACAGCTCTCCGAGGATGGACAGGCAGACGAGCGCCCCGCCGGTGAGCACCTTGTCCGCGATCGGGTCCAGCAGCTTGCCGAGGTCGGTGACGAGGTTGCGGCGACGGGCGATGGCACCATCGATGCCGTCGGTCGCGATCGCGACGATGAAGACCACGGCAGCGGCCCAGCGCAGCGAGCCGTGCTGGCCGGCGTCGGCCAGGAGCATCCAGAAGAACACGGGGGCCATCAGGATGCGAATGACCGTGATCACGTTAGGCAGGTTCCAATTGCTCGGCGTGGCGGAAGGATCGGTGTTCGGCGTTGCCATCGGTTCAATCCCTGTCGGTCAGTTGCCAGGCGTCTTCGTCGGAGGAGGCGTCCTCTTCAGGATAGTCTTCGGTCATTTTCGCGACCGGGTCGTCGGCGTAGCGCGGATCCGGGGCGGCATTGGCCGGCGGGTACGCGGCCGCGCGCTGCTCCGCGGCGTGGTGCTCCGCGTCCGATCCGCGCAGCTTGGCGAGCACGCTCGGCAGTTGCTCGGCGCTGACGAGCACGTCGCGCGCCTTCGACCCCTCCGAGGGACCGACGATCTCCCGCGACTCGAGCAGGTCCATCAAGCGGCCGGCCTTGGCGAAGCCCACGCGCAGCTTGCGCTGGAGCATCGAGGTCGACCCGAACTGCGTGGACACCACGAGCTCGGCGGCCGCGAGCAGCACCTCGAGGTCGTCGCCGATGTCGGAGTCGATCTCCTTGCGGGGGGCCTCCATGGCGACATCCGGCCGGTAGTCGGGGCGCGCCTGGCGGGTCACGTGCTTGACGACCTTCTCGATCTCGGCCTCGTTGACCCAGGCGCCCTGCACCCGGATCGCCTTGGAGGCGCCCATCGGCAGGAACAGGGCGTCTCCCTGGCCGATGAGCTTGTCGGCGCCGGGCTGGTCGAGGATGACGCGGGAGTCGGTGACGCTGGTCACGGCGAAGGCGAGGCGCGAGGGCACATTGGCCTTGATCAGGCCGGTGACGACGTCGACGCTGGGGCGCTGGGTGGCGAGCACCAGGTGGATCCCGGATGCGCGCGCGAGCTGGGTGATCCGCACGATCGAGTCCTCGACGTCGCGCGGGGCCACCATCATGAGGTCGGCGAGCTCGTCGACGACCACGAGCAGGTACGGGTAGGGCTTGAGCGTGCGGGCGCTGCCCGCCGGCAGCACGATCTCGTTGCCCACGACGGCCTTGTTGAAGTCGTCGATGTGACGGAAGCCGAAGCTGGCCAGGTCGTCGTAGCGCATGTCCATCTCTTTGACGACCCACTGCAGGGCCTCGGCGGCCTTTTTCGCGTTCGTGATGATGGGCGTGATCAGGTGCGGGACGCCGGCGTACGCGGCGAGCTCGACCCGCTTCGGGTCGATCAGCACCATCCGCACCTCGCTGGGCTTGGCGCGCATGAGCAGGCTGGTGATCATCGAGTTCACGAAGCTGGACTTGCCGGAGCCGGTCGAGCCGGCGACGAGGAGGTGGGGCATCTTGGCGAGGTTGGCGATGACGAAGCCGCCGCCGACATCCTTGCCGACGCCGATGGTCATCGGGTGGGTGCTGTTCGTGGCCGTCGCCGAGCGCAGCACATCGCCCAGGGTGACGATTTCGCGGTCGGTGTTCGGGATTTCGATGCCGATGGCGCTCTTGCCCGGGATGGGCGAGAGGATGCGCACCTCGTTCGAGGCGACGGCGTAGGAGAGGTTCTTGCTCAGGGCGGTGACCCGTTCCACCTTGACGCCGGGGCCGAGTTCGATCTCGTACTGCGTCACGGTCGGGCCGCGGGAGAACCCGGTGACCTTTGCGTCGACCTGGAACTGGCGCAGCACCTCGGTGATCGACCGGACGACGTCGTCGTTGGCGGCGGACCTGGCCCTGGCCGGGGGCCCGGCGATCAGGGTCATCGCCGACGGCAGCACGTAGGGGACGGTCGGCTGCGGCGCGGTGGGCGCGGTCGCCTCGGCGGGCGGAGCGGCCAGGGCCGCCTCCAGTTCCTCGAAGCCGGGCAGCACCTCGGTCAGGCCCGTCGGGTCGTCGGCGTGGAGGCCGATCGCGGACGCGTGCGGCTCGACCTCGCCGGTGAAGCGCTTGACCGCGTCCTCGGCCCGCACCAGGTCTTCGAGCACCTCGGTGCCGTAGTGGTCGCTGCGCGGGTCGGCCGGGGTCTCCGCCGGCTCGAGGGCGGTGGCGAAGCCCCCGGTTCCGTCGCCGCCGAGCAGGTCCCTGAGCGGGTCCACGGTGCCGGAGTCGGCGTCCCGGGCCTTGCCTCGCGCGTCGACGCTGATCGGCCCGTCGAAGTCGGGGTCTTCCTCGCGCTTGCTGTTGTTGCGCCTCCACCAGGGCAGCGCGCTGTTGTCGCCGCCGGTGTTGTCGCCGTCGACACCGTCGAGTTCGACCTGCGCGGTCTTCCCGGCCTTGGCGTCCCGGGTGGCCTGGCGTTCCTCTGCGTCCGGCAGCTGCGCGCCGAAGAGCCAGGCGTACAGTTCGCGCAGCCGTTCCGGCAGCTTGTTCGGCGGCGTCCTGGTGATGATGAAGAGGCTGAGGATGAGCAGCAGGATGACGATGATCGTCGCGCCGATCGAGGTGGTGAGAAAGGTGAGTGGGGCCGCGATCATCCAGCCGATCACGCCTCCGGCCAGGGCGAGCCGCTCCATGCCCTCGCTGGGTGCCGGCATCCCGCCAAAGATGTGGGAGAGCCCGGACACCGAGACCAGCAGGACGGACAGGCCGATGCCGACGCGGCCGTTGTCGTGGATCGAACTGGGCTTGCGGAACAGCCAGATTGCGAACAGCAGCATGATCACGGGCAGCGCGAAGGCGACCCGCCCGAACAGCCCGCCGAAGGTCCAGGCGTCGAGGGTCCTGGCGACGGGGCTGTTGATCAGGAACCACTCGATCACGGCACCGACGATCGAGAGCAGCACGAGGAAGAACGGCAGTCCGTCGCGGCGCTCCTCTTTGGACAGCTGCTCGGGGCCGAGGGCGCGGGCGGCGCCGCCGGTCACGTGGGCGAGCGCCATCCAGATGCGCACGGGCAGGGCCGGCTTCGGTTCGAACTTCACGGTCTTCTGGGTCGCCGTCCTGGCGACGGGCTTCCGCGCCGGGGTGCCGCGTGCGGGCGTGGTGCGCGCGCGACCGGTCGACTTAGTGCTCGTAGCCATGGAATCTACGGTACCGCCGCCCCGGCCGTTGTTCGGCAGCCCACGCCCACCCGTCACGGCTTGCTGCCCATCCATCGCCCGCTGAATTGCGGACAAAGTACCTTCCCGGGCTCGAGGAAGGTACCTTTTCCGCAAGTCAACCCGGGAGGCGGGCGGGAGGGGCGCGGGTCAGGCCTCGATGACGAGGGGCACGATCATCGGGCGGCGGCGGAACGACACGTTCACCCAGCGGCCGACGACCCGGCGCACGGCCTGTTGCAGCGCGTACGGGTCCCGCACTCCGCTGTGGGCGGCCTCGGCGAGGGCCGCCACGATTTTCGGCTTGACCGCGTCGAAGACGGCGTCATCCTCGGCGAACCCTTTCGCGTGGATCTCCGGCCCGACGATGACCTTCCCGGTGTTGGCGTCGACGACGATGATGATCGAGATGAACCCCTCCTCGGCCAGCGTGCGGCGATCCTTGAGGTCGGCGTCGGTGATCTCGCCCACCGTCGACCCGTCCACGTACACGTAGCCGATGTCGAGCTGGCCGACCGTGCGGGCGATTCCGTCCCGCAGGTCGATCACGGTGCCGTCCTCGGCGAGGATGGTGTTCGCCTCGGGCACGCCGCTGTCCATGGCCAGCCGGGCGTTCGCGACGAGGTGGCGGTATTCGCCGTGCACCGGCAGCACGTTCTTCGGCTTGACGATGTTGTAGCAGTACAGCAGCTCCCCGGCGGCGGCGTGTCCGGAGACGTGCACCTTCGCGTTGCCCTTGTGCACCACGTTCGCACCGAGCCTGGTCAGGCCGTCGATGATCCGGTAGACCGCGTTCTCGTTGCCGGGGATGAGGCTGGAGGCCAGGACGACGGTGTCGCCGTGGCCGACCTCGATCTGGTGGTCCCGGTTGACCATCCGACTGAGCACGGCCATCGGCTCGCCCTGGGAGCCGGTCGACATGTAGACGATCTTGTCGCCTTGGATGTTGCCGGCCTTCTTGAAGTCGACCAGCACCCCCTCCGGCACCTTGAGGTAGCCGAGGTCGGCGGCGATGGTCATGTTGCGCACCATCGAGCGGCCGAGCAACGCCACCCGGCGGCCGTTGGCGTGCGCGGCGTCGAGGACCTGCTGCACCCGGTGCACGTGGCTGGAGAAGCTGGCGACGATGACCCGCCGCGGCGCCCGGGCGATGACGTCCTCCAGCACGGGCCCGATCAGGCGCTCGGACGGGGTGAAGCCGGGGACATCCGCGTTGGTCGAGTCGACCAGGAACAGGTCGACTCCCTCGGTGCCGAGGCGCGCGAATTCGCGCAGGTCGGTGAGCCGGCCGTCCAGGGGCAGCTGGTCCATCTTGAAGTCGCCCGTGTGCAGCACCGTGCCGCCCTCGGTCTTGATCGCCACGGCGAGGGCGTCGGGAATCGAGTGGTTGACGGCGACGAACTCCAGGCTGAACGGGCCGAGCCGCTCGGTCTGCCCCTCGGCCACCTGCAGCGTGTACGGGGTGATCCGGTGCTCCTTGAGCTTGGCCTCGATGAACGCGAGGGTGAGCCCGGAGCCGATCAGGGGGATGTCCTGGCGGAGTTTGAGCAGGTACGGGACGGCACCGATGTGGTCCTCATGGCCGTGCGTGAGCACGACGCCGAGGATGTCGCCCAGGCGGTCTCGGATGGGGCCGAAGTCCGGCAGGATCAGGTCGACGCCCGGCTGGTGCTCCTCGGGGAACAGCACGCCACAGTCCACGATCAGAATCTTGCCGTTGATCTCGAACGAGGTCATGTTCCGGCCGATTTCGCCGAGGCCGCCGATCGGGATGATCCGGAGGGTCCCGGGCTCGAGTGCGGCCGGTTCGTATACGTCGCCTGGCATATGCCCTCCCGGGGCTCTTTCGTTTAGCGGGTCGTGCCGGCGATCCTGGGCAGCGCCCCTCCGGCCGCGGCGTTGCGGTCGGGCCGGAAGTTGGAGAAGTCCACGCCCGGGATGCCGGTGACCAGATCGATTTCGTCTTCGATCTGGGCGGCTTCCCACTCTTCCGGCCCGACGAGGGGCAGGCGCACGCGCGGGCTGCCGATCCGGCCGAGGCCGTGCAGGATGTACTTCACCGCGACGGTGCCCGGCACGTGGGTCATGCACGCCCGCACCAGCGGTTCGAGCTGCTTGTGGGCGGCGGTGGCCGTCTTCAGGTCGCCGACGTTGACCGCGTCGACCATCTGCCGGTAGGGGGTGGCCGCGATATTCGCGGTGACGCCGATCAGCCCGGTGGCGCCGATGGCCAGGTGCGGCAGCACGTTGGGGTCGTCGCCGGAGAAGTACAACAGGTCGGTCTGGTTGAGCACCCGGCTGACCTGGGCGAGGTCGCCCTTGGCGTCCTTCACGGCGAGGATGTTCGGGTGCTTGGCGGCGCGGAGGATGGTCGCGTACTCGATCGGGATGCCGGTGCGGCCCGGGATGTCATAGAGGATGACCGGGAGGTCGGTGGCATCCGCGATCATGCGGAAGTGGGTGAGCACGCCGGCCTGGGTGGGCTTGTTGTAGTACGGGGTGACGATCATGTTGCCGTCGGCGCCCGCCTTCTCGCTCTGCTTGGCGAGCTGCATGGCATGGGCGGTCTCGTTGGAACCGCCGCCGGTGATGATTTTCGCCCGGCCGGCGGAGACATCCTTGCCGACCTCGACCAGGCGGATCTTCTCCGGGTCGGTCAGGGTGGAGGTCTCCCCGGTGGTGCCGGTGACGACGATGCCGTCCGCTCCCGCCCGGATCACATCGTCGATGTGCTGGGCGACGCCGGGCCAGTCGACTTCCCCGTCGGCAGTGAAGGGAGTCACCAGGGCGACGAGCACCTGGCCGAATGGATTCGATGGCGTAGTCACGATTACAGGCTAGCGGCTCGGCGGGTTTGCCTGCAGCCCGGTCGTAACACGGGGTCGCAACACGGGTCGCAACACAGGTCGCGACACGGGGCCCCGGGGTCAGGGGGCGACTCGGCCGTTCGTGTTGAACGCGTCGTAGGTGAGCGGCATGAGTTCGGCGAAGAAGTCCTCCATCTTCTCCGCGCACATTTCGATCTCGCGCTGCGGGAACGACGGGAAGTGCGTCCCTTCGCGCTTCGTGCGCAGGCTGAGGAAGTTCATCAGCGAGCGGGCGTTCATGGTGACGTACATCGACGAGTAGATGTTCAGCGGCAGGATGATCCGCGCGACTTCGCGGGCGACGCCGGCCTCCAGCATCCGCTGGTAGGCGCCGTAGGCGTGCACGGACACGTCGCGGGTCTGCTGCTCGACCAGGGCGGTCTGCTCGGCCGAGCCGGGCAGGAAGTCGTAGGCTCCCGGCTTGCCGACCTGGAGCAGGTTGCGCTCGGGGGCGGGAACGTAGAAGACCGGGTTCAGCTCGCGGTAGCGGCCCGATTCTTCGTTGTAGGAGGCGATGCGGTGGCGCATGAACTCGCGGAACACGAAGATCGGCGCCTGCACGTAGAAGGTCATCGAGTTGTGCTCGAACGGCGAACCGTGGCGGTCGCGCATCAGGTAATTGATCAACCCACGGTCGCGCTTCAGGTCGGCCTCGGATTCCGAGCCCTCCAGGCGGCTCTCCTCGAGGGTTTGCTCGCCCTGGGTCGACACCCGGGCTGCGAACAGCACGTCGGAGTCGTGGGCGCTGGCGCGAACCAGTTCAACGGTCACATCGGAGCGAAACTCAATCTCAGGCACGGCGTAAACGATACCCGGTGCCGCGTGCCCGCCGAGCCGTGGCTCGCCGCCCGGTCCCGCGTAACCTGTTGTCACAGACCGGGATCCGGAGTTTGCCCGCGTAACGTTGCGAGCATGAATCCTCTCACCGCGCTCACCGTCATCCTGGCGCTCGTCGCGGCCGCGACCGCGCTGGGCCTGGTCTGGCGTGCCCGGCAGGGGCGAATCGCGACGGTCTCCGGGGTGGTCATCACGCCGACGGATGTTGCCAGCGACGTCCCGTTCGGCCGGAACGCCACCCTGCTCCAGTTCTCCACCGAGCTGTGCGCGCGCTGCCCCGGCACGAGCCGACTGCTGGCCGGAGTCGCGGGCTCCCGCCCCGGCGTCGCTCACCTCGATGTCGACCTCACCCACCGCGCGGACCTCGCCAACCGGTACCGGGTCATGCAGACGCCGACCACGCTCATCCTCGACGGCGCCGGCCGGGTTCGGGCCCGAATCGGCGGGGTTCCGCACCGCTCCGGCATCGCCCGACACCTCGACGACCTCACCGGGAGCAACAATGTCAGCCTCGCCCGCTAGGCCCCGGATCGACCCGCGCGGCCCACGGTTCGTCGCCGGGATCACCGCCGCGCTGCTCCTGGCCGTGGTCTTCCTGGCCCTGACCGGGGCATCCGTTGCAGCGCTTCTGCTGCTCACCGTGCTGGCGGCGCTGTTCGCCTGGGGCGCATTCGCCGGTGCCGGGCGGCATCCGTTCGGGCTGCTGTTCAAACGGTACGTGCGGCCGAGGCTGGCCGCGCCGGCCGAGCTGGAAGACCCGGCTCCGCCGACCTTCGCGCAGGGCGTGGGCCTGGTCGTCAGCCTGATCGGCGTCATCCTGGGCCTGGTCGGCCTTTCCGGCGGCCTCGCGGCCGCCGCGGCTGCCGCCTTCGTCGCGGCCTTCCTCAACGCCGCGTTCGACTACTGCCTCGGCTGCCAGCTCTACCTGCTGCTCGTGCGCGCCGGCGTGCTGGGCCGCTCCGGGAGGGTCGGCGGCGCAGCATAGAGCGGCCCGCTGGGCGGCAATCAGGTTCCGAGGTCGCGCGGCGGTTAGGCTGGGGTTCCACTTCCAGGAGGTATCACCATGGCTCTGACCAGCGAAGCAACAACAGTGTGGACCGGCGACCTGATGTCGGGTCGCGGCACCACCACTCTCGACTCGTCGCACGCCGCGGAATTTCCCGTCACCTGGGCGGCGCGCGCAGAGGGCACGCCCAACACGACCAACCCGGAGGAACTGCTCGGCGCGGCCCACTCCGCCTGCTTCTCGATGGCGCTGGCGAACGCGCTCGCTGCCGCCGGCCACACGCCGGAGAGCATCCAGACCACCGCGGCGGTCACCTTCCAGCCTGGAACCGGAGTCGTCGGCAGCCACCTGCTCGTGAGCGCCCGGATCCCGGGCATGACCGAGGAAGCCTTCGAGGCCTTCGCCGAGGACGCCAAGCAGAACTGCCCGATTTCCAAGGCACTGACCGGCATCCCGATCACGATCGAGGCGGAACTGGCCTGAGCCGGGGCTGCGGCGCCATGCGAGTCCTGATCGCCGGGGCATCCGGCCTGATCGGCACCGAGCTCTCCCGCCAACTCGAGGAGGCCGGCCACACAGTGCTCCGCCTGGTGCGGAGCGAACCGCGCACGAGCGGCGAAATCCGCTGGGACCCGGCGGGGGCGGGCCTCGCGGCCGGCGTGCTCGACGGCGTCGACGCGGTCGTCAACCTGTCCGGCGCCTCCCTGGCCCGCCTTCCGTGGACCCCGGCGTACCGACGGGAGATCCTGCGTTCCCGCGTGCGGGCGACGCGTGCCCTCACCGATGCGATGCGGCAGAGCGCAACGCCGCCCGCGGTGCTGCTGAACGCCTCGGCGATCGGCATCTACGGCAACCGGCCGGGCGAAACGCTCACCGAGGAATCCCCGCCGGCACAGGATTTCCTCGCCGGCGTCGTCTCCGCCTGGGAACGCGAAGCCCTGCGCGCGCCCGAGCAGACCCGGGTCGTGACCTTCCGCACCGGGCTCGTGCTCGAGCGCGGCGGCGCCCTCAAGCCGCTGCTGCCGATCGTCCGGCTCGGGCTGGGCGGACCGCTCGGCCGCGGCACCCAGCACTGGTCGTGGATCAGCCTGCATGACGAGGCCGCGGCCATCGTGCACCTGCTCACCTCGACTCTGAGCGGCCCGGTCAACCTGGTCGGGCCCACCCCGGCGACGGCGAACGACGTGATCAGGGCGGTGGCGAGGGCCCTGCACCGCCCCTTTTTCATCCCCGTTCCGGAGTTCGTGCTCACCCTCGCGCTGCAGGATGCCGCCCGGCAGCTGCTCCTGGCCGACCAGCAGGTGAGCTCCGCGAAACTGCAGGCCGACGGCTTCGTCTTCACCCACCGCACCGCCGCCGAGGCCGTCGACCACATGCTCCGCGCCTGACTTCCCCCCGACTTCCCCCGTCTTCCCCCCGCGAAACCGCAGTCGTGCGCGTTATGAACGCGTTTTAGCGCGCACAACTGCGGTTTCGCGGAGGCGGGGAAGGCGGGTTACGGGCGGCGTTCGAGGGCGATGGCGGTGCGGATGGCGCCACGCGCGCGACGCCGGTCCCCCGAGGCGTCGTAGGCGAGCCCGAGCCGGAACCAGGCGCGCCAGTTTTCCGGGTCGGCCTCCACCGCTTCGCGGAAGCGGGGGAAATCGGCGTCGGCCGCGTCCCGGTAGGGCCGCCCGCTGGGCCGGGCCGGAAGCTCGTCGACGGGCAGTTCGCCCTCGGCGTCCAGGCGCCGCAGCAGCCGCTCCGAGCCCAGCCCGAACTGCAGCTCGCGGGCGAGCGCCCATACCCCGACGATGGGCAGGATGATCAGCGCCCCGCCGATCACGATGCCGATCGGCTCGCCGGTCAGCATGAACTTCACGGCCTGCCAGCCCACGAGGACCAGGTAGACCAGGAGCAGCAGGGCCATCAGCGCGGCGGCCAGGCGACCCCTCATTCCGCTGCCCCGGACGTGGCGGCGGAGCCGGCGGAGCGCGGCGAATCGGCGCCGGCCTCGCCGAGGCCGAGGTCGACAATCCGGTCCAGGCCGACGGTCACCCCGCGGGCCGTGCGGGTGGCCGCGAGGGCCAGCAGGATGCCGCGCTCGTAGGCCTCGGCCGAGAGCGTGTTGTGGCTGATGGTCAGCGTCTCGCCCGGTCCACCGAGGAACACGTCCTGGCGGGCGAGGAGGCCGTCCAGCCGCAGGCTGTGCACGGGCACGCTGGAGACCTGCTGGCCGCGGGCGCGCTGGTCGGTGTGTGGGGCCGAGACGGGTCCGAGGCCGGCCCGCGCCCGCCCGATCAGCTCGGCCGTGCGCACCGCCGTGCCCGACGGCGAGTCGACCTTGCCGGCCTGGTGCGCCTCCACGATCTCGATCGAGTCGAAGAAGCGGGCGGCCTGCGCTGCGAATGCCGACCCGAGCACGGAGCCGATGGAGAAGTTGGGGATGATGACGACGCCCGTGTCGTCCAGGCCTGCGAGGCGGAAGGCGAGCGAGTCGATCCGCTCCTGCGACCAGCCGGACGTGCCGACGAGCACCCGGATGCCGTGGTCGACGGCGAACTCGACTACGCGCTGGCTGACGCCCGGCGCTGTCAGGTCGACGGCGACATCCGCCCCGAGCATCTCGGAGAGCGCACTCTTCGAGTTCAGCCGGGCGACGAGTTCGTAGCCGTCGGTGTCTTCAATGAGCGAGGAAACCAGGCGGCCCATCTTGCCCGTTGCGCCGATAACGGCCACCCGTGTTGTCATGTTCCCAATCTACCAAGCGCGACCTTGCGGGCCCGACGTAGCCTAGGGTCATGCCTGAATTCAGAGAAGTGTCGGTGACGGATGCGCCGGCGCTCACCCTCCTCACCCAATACTTCAGCGACCGCGCGTCGTCGTTCCCGTCGGCTCAGGGCAGCTACCGCACCACCCTGCCCGTCGCGCAGGATTTCCTGCCGCCGCGGGGCGTGTTCTTGCTGGTGGAGGAGGGACATTCCGGCCGCTACGTCGGCTGCGGCGGGGTGCGGCGCATCGCCGACTCCCCGGCCGGCGCCGTGCGGTACGAGATCAAGCACCTGTGGCTGCAGCCGCACGTGCGCGGCCTCGGCTGGGGGCGTGTGCTGCTGGGCGAGCTGGAGAGCCGGGCGAGCGCGTTCGGTGCCGGCGAGGTCGTGCTCGACACGAACGCCAGCCTCGAGGCGGCCGGGGCCCTGTACCGGAAAGCGGGTTACGAGGACATCGCGCCGTACAACGACAACCCCAACGCCACGAACTGGTACCGCAAGGCGCTGGTCAGCCAGGAGCGGGCCGAGGCCTAAAAGAGAAGCTGGTCCGGCAGCCCGGTTCGGAGCTCGACCGGCAGGTGCCCGAGGTCGTTGTGGGTCACCAGCGTCCAGGGCCGGCCGGGCTTCTGCTGCAGCACGGTGAGCCCGCAGTTGGCCTGGTTGATGCTGATCCAGCGCCAGTCGGGAGCCCCGAGCACCTCGCGGACGAACCAGGCGATGACGAAGTTGTGGGTGATCAGGAGGTCGTGGCGTTCACCGCGCCTGGAGCGGAGGAATTCGGCCGCTGCGTCTTCCATCTGGGCCCGGCCGGCCTCGATCTGGGCCTCGGAGACCGCGCCGAAGAACGGGTCGAAGGCCGAGGGCATCTCCGGCGTCTTTCCGGTGGGGATGCAGTCCATCAGCAGCGCGGACGGCTCGGAGGTGAGGGCGGGAAGCCTTTCGGCGATGATGTCCGCCGTCTCCGCCGCGCGCTGCAGCGGCGAGTGCCAGGCGCCGGTGAACGGGACTCCCCCGAGTCGTTCGGCGATCAGGTGGGCCTGGCGCTTGCCGCGCGGCGACAGCGGGCCGTCCGGGAGGCCGTGCTCGGCGTCCTGCTGTTCGCCGTGGCGGACCAGGTAGAGGTAGTGGGGCACGGTGTCTCTTTCGTTGTCTTGCTGCGGAAAGCGCGAAGCGCGGCTGCGGGCGGAGCGCGCTGCGGCTAGTGCCTGGCTGCGGTGAGGGCCGCTGTGAACGCGTCGTCATCGAGGGCGCCGACGGCGGCGACCGAGATGGGACCGGCGACCAGCTCGGCGGCGAGCTCCTGCACGTCCTCGGCCGTCACGAGCGCCAGGCGGCGGAGCGCCTCGTCGAGATCCACGAACTCCCCCAGGGTGATTTCCGAGCGACCGAGCCGGGACATGCGGGTGTCCGAGTCCTCGAGGGCGAGGGCGGATGCCCCGGACAGCTGCCCGGAGGCCCGCTTCATCTCGTCGGCGGTGACGCCGCCTTCGGCGAGCCGGTTCAGCTCGCCGAGCATCAGCTCGACCACCTGCCCCGCCTTCGCCGGGGTGCAGCCGGCGTACATGCCGAACAGCCCGGCATCCGAGTATCCGGGCGCGAACGAGTAGACGGAGTAGGCCAGGCCGCGCTTCTCGCGCACCTCCTGGAACAGGCGGGAGGACATGCCGCCGCCGAAGATCGAGTTGAGCACGCTCATCGTGACGCGGCGGTCGTCGGCCGCGAGCAGGCCCGGGACACCCACGAGGAGGTTCGCCTGCTCCAACGGGCGCCGCACGATCGTGACCGGGTCGCCCTGGCTGATCAGCGCGGCCCGACCGGTGCGGCGGGCGACCGGGGCCGCATATTCGCCCAGGTCCCAGCCGGCGAGGAGCAGGGCGCGGGTGACGGCGGCCACGAGCACGTCGTGGTCGACCGCGCCGGCGACCGTGACGACGAGGTCCTGCGGGCGGTAGTTGGCGCGGTAGTGCTCCCAGACGGCGGCGCGGGTGGCGGCCTGGATCGTTTCGCGGGTGCCGCCGATCGGGCGACCGAGCGGGTGGGTGCCCATGACGGCCTCGAAGAATCGCTCGTTCGCGACATCCGCCGGGTCGTCGTCGGCCATCGCCAGCTCTTCGAGGATGACGCCGCGCTCGTTCTCGAACTCCACCGGGTCGAGCAGGGAGGAGGTGATCATGTCGGTGAGCACCTCGACGGCCATCGACAGGTCGCGGTCCTGCACCTTGGCGTAGTAGCAGGTGTATTCTTTGGCCGTCATGGCGTTGTGTTCGCCGCCGACCGAGTCGAAGGCGACCGCGATGTCGAGTGCGGTGCGTTTCTGCGTGCCCTTGAAAAGCAGGTGCTCCAGGAAGTGCGTCGAACCGAAGTGACCTGGCTGCTCGTCGCGTGAACCGACCGCGACCCAGTAGCCGATCGTCAGGCTGCGGCTGCCCGGAACGTGTTCACTCAGGATGCGCACGCCGCTGGGTAGCACGCTTCGGCGCACCAGCGACTCACCGGCGGCCCGGAAAGAGAGTTCGGCCAGGTCCAGGGGGAACTCAACAGCACCGTTCATGTCACTGACAACCTTACGACACCGCCCGGCCGGGCGTCCCACCGGTCGGCCACGACAGACTGGTCTGTCTAGCCGTTTTGTGCTAGCGTTTAGCCACCGGCGCACGCCGGGCGTGCCCTGAATCGCGGCGCGACACGCGCGACGCGGAGGAGCAGCACGCATGGCCGAGGCGGCACCAACACCGGCGAGGCCGACCACGCACGCGAAGGTGCGTATCCTCGCCACCGCAGACGGCCTGTTCTACAGCGAGGGTGTGCACACGGTCGGGGTCGATCGCATCATCAGTGAGGCGAAGGTCACCAAGGCCACGTTCTACAAGTACTTCCGCTCGAAGGACAGCCTGATCGTGGCCTACCTCCAGGGGCGGGACACGCGGGCCCGCGACTTCGTGGCGGACGTCGCCCTGCGCTACGACAGCCCCGAGCAGCGGCTGCGCGGCATCGTGGACGAGATCGCCGACGAGGTCATGCGCCCCGGGTTTCACGGCTGCCCGTTCATCAACGCGGCGGCCCAGTTCGCCGACCCGCGGCATCCGGTGCGCGAGGCCGTTGCCGCTCACCGCGAGTGGTACGGCACGACGATCGAGGGCCTGTTCCGCGGCATGGGGCACTCCCACCCCGGCGACGCCGCCGACGACTTCTTCCTCGCCCGTGACGGGGCCTACGCCGGCGCCAACCTGGGCGACCCCATCGCCGCGCATGCCGCGCTGCAGCGCGCGATCCAGCGCGTTATCGCCGAGATCCCGTAGCCGGGCCGGGGGCGGCCGACGCCCGGTCGAGTTCGACCATCTCGCCTCGGCCGAGCCGGATGCCCGCGGCCGCCACGAGCGCGTCCACTTGCTCCGGCAGGCTGGCGCCGGCGACGGGCACGAAGGTTCCGTCCCGGGCCAGGAGCCAGGCGAGGGCAATCGTCGCCGGTTCCACGCCGTGTTCATCCGCGATCCGGTCGACCACGGCGAGCGTCCGCAGCGCGTGGCGGTTCAGGTAACCGGCGGCGCGTTCGGCCCTGGCCGTTCCGGCGGCCTCGGCCCTGGTGCGATACCGGCCGGCCAGGAAGCCATGAGCCAGCGCGAAGTACGGCAGCACCGTCATCCCCTGCGCATGGGTCACCAGGGCGAGGGACGATTCGAAGGGCTCGCGGTGCACAAGGTTGTAGTGCGTTTCCAGGGCCACGAACCGGGGCAGGCCGTTGGCGGAAAGCACCCTCGCCTCCATCAGCCGTTCGGCGGTGAAGTTCGAGGCGGCCAGGTAGCGCACCTGGCCGCGGCGGATGAGGACGTCGATGGCGCCGAGGCTCTCCTCGAGGGGAACCTCCGGATCGTCCAGGTGGAAGTAGAGCAGGTCGATGTAGTCGGTGCCCAGCCGTTCCAGGGAAGCCTGCACGGCGCCGGTGATGCTCTCGGCGCTCAGGCCGGGGTGGTCCCGGTTCCGGCCGATCTTGGTCGCGATCACCGTGTCGCCCCGAGCCCCGCGGCTGCGCAGCCACGAGCCGATGATCACCTCGCTGCGTCCTGCCGCGTAACTGTCGGCCGTGTCGAGGAAGTTGCCGCCCAGGTCGCGGTGCCGGTCGAGGACGCGCATGGCGGCACTCCCGTCGATTGTCCAGCCGAAGACGCTGCAGCCGAGGGCGAGCGGGTGCACCAGCAGGTCCGTGTCCGCGATCGGATGCCTGGCCGCGGCGCCCTGGGGCGCCGGGACCGCTCCGGACACGGGCGCCGACTGCACCGGGACCGGCGCCGAAATGGGCGGGGGGCCGGCGGAGAGGGGCTGCCGCGGGCGTGACCCCTGTGGGGGCCTGGGACTGAGCGACCTGTGCGAGGCATGGGTCGCTGACCGGGGCGCTGGGAACCGAGGCATGGCTCTCCCTTCCCGTTGCCTGCTGCTGTGCCCCGAGAATAATCCCCGTTCCCGGTCTTTCCGAGGGGCTTGCGGGAACCGTTATCCAAGCGGTGCGCTCACGCGGCGCCCCTGCCCGCGAGCCGCTTCAGCTTCCTCGAAGCGCGCCGGGCTATCCTCGGCGGATGACAGCATCGACGCTTTACGAGATCCCGCTCACCCTCATCGACGGCACGGAGACGACGTTCGACCGGTTCAGGGGCAAGACGGTGCTCGTCGTCAACGTCGCCTCGAAGTGCGGCTTCACCCCTCAGTACGCGGGCCTGGAGGCGCTGTACCGCAGGTACAAGGACGAGGGCTTCGTGGTGCTCGGCCTGCCCTGCAACCAGTTCATGGGCCAGGAGCCGGGCGACGAGGCCGATATCGCGTCGTTCTGCGAACTGAACTTCGGCGTGAGCTTCCCGCTGACCGAGAAGGTGGATGTGCGGGGCAAGCACCAGCATCCGCTCTACGCGGAACTGACGACCTTCAAGAGCGGCCCGCTGCCGGGACTGATCAAGTGGAACTTCGAGAAGTTCCTGGTCAACTCCGCCGGTCAGGTCGTCGACCGCTTCGCGTCGACGGTGGAACCCGAATCCGAGCAAATCGTGCGGGCCATCTCCCGCGAAACCGCAGTTGTGCGCGCCAAGACGCCGGAATAACGCGCACAACTGCGGTTTCGCGGGAGGTGGGGTGGGGGTTAGGCGCCGGGGGCTTCGGCTCCGCGGAGGACCGCCTCGGCGTGGCGCAGCAGCGGGCCGTCGATCATCCGTCCCTGGTACTGGAAGACGCCGCCTTCCGTGGCCGAGGCCTCGAGGATCGCCCAGGCGTAGGCGATCTCCGCGGCCGTCGGCCGGTAGGCGTCCCGGATGACGGCGACCTGGCCGGGGTGGATGCAGGCCGTTGCCCGGAACCCGCTGGCCACGGCGTCTTCGGCCTCGGCGGCGAGGCCGGTGACGTCGGCGATGGCCAGGAACACGCTGTCGATGGCGGCCTTGTCGTGCGCGCCGGCGGCCAGGAGCACGGAAGACCTGGCGTGGCGGGCGACGGCGCGGTAGCTGCCGTCGGCGAAGCGGCTCGAGCTTCCGCCGAGCGAGGCAATGAGGTCTTCGGCCCCCCACATCAACGCGACCACATTGGGCACCGCGGCGATCTCAGGCGCGGCGAGGATGCCCGCGGCCGTTTCGCAGAGGGCGATCACGTCGTACGCGGGCAGCGCCTCCAACTGTGCGGCGCTGACCGCCTTGGGCAGCATGACCGTGCGGTACAGCGTCTCTTCCAGCGCAGCCAGGTCGAGTTCGAAGTCCTCGGTGCCGACCGCGTTGACCCGCACGACGGTGCGCGCGGGATCCAGCGGGTTCGCGATCAGTGACATCCGCGCCTCGGCGCGGGCGTCGGGGCTGACGGCATCCTCGAGATCGATGATGACCGCGTCGGCCCGTGCGGCCGCCTTCGCGTAGCGCTCCGGCCGGTCGGCCGGGCAGAAGAGGAGGGCCGGGCCCAGGTCGAAGCTCACGGCGCCGAGTCCTTGCACCACACCATGACGGTGCGGATCGCGGTCGCCACGACGTCGCCGTGCTGGTTGCGGGCCGTGTGTTCGAGCGTCAGAATGCCCTGGCCCGGCCGGGAGCCGGAGAGCCGTTTGTCGGTCACGATCGTCTCGGAGTACATGGTGTCGCCATGATAAAGCGGATGCGGGAACTTCACCTCGGCGAAGCCCAGGTTCGCCACGATCGTGCCCTGGGTGAGCTGCGCGACGGAACTGCCGACCAGGGTGGACAGCGTGAACATCGAGTTCATCAGCCGCTGGCCGAACGGCTGGGTGGCCGACCAGGCCGCGTCCAGGTGCAGCGACTGCGTGTTCATCGTCATGGTCGTGAACAGCACGTTGTCGGCCTCGGTGACCGTGCGGCCGGGGCGGTGCAGGTAGCGCGCGGCCAGGTCGAACTCCTCGAAGTACAGCCCGCGCTGCTCGATCACGGTACGGTCGCCGGTCATACGCTGACCTCGTGTTCCTCGACCAGCAGCTCGGCGCCGGTCGCCGCGACGACCTGCTCCACCGTGACGCCGGGCGCGAGTTCGCGCAGCACGAGGCCGGCGGGGGTGATGTCGATCACGGCGAGGTCGGTGATGATGCGGTCGACGCAACCCCGGCCGGTCAGCGGCAGCGAGCAGCGTTCGAGGATCTTCGGGTTCCCGGCGCGGTCGGTGTGCTCCATCATGACGATCAGGCGCTTGGCCCCGAAGACGAGGTCCATCGCCCCACCCATGCCCTTGACCATTTTGCCGGGCACCATCCAGTTGGCCAGGTCGCCGTTTGCGGCGACCTCCATCGCCCCGAGCACCGCCACGTCGACGTGTCCGCCGCGGACCATGCCGAAGGATGCCGCGGAATCGAAGAACGCCGCGCCCTGGTTGACCGTGACGGTTTCCTTGCCCGCGTTGATCAGGTCCGGGTCGACGTTGTCGTCGGTGGGGTACGGCCCGACACCGAGGATGCCGTTCTCGGCGTGCAGGACGACCTCGATGTCATCCGGAATGTAGTTCGGAATCAGCGTGGGCATGCCGATGCCGAGGTTGACGTACTGGCCGTTTTCGAGCTCCAGGGCGACGCGCGCCGCGAGCTCCTCGCGGGTGAGGCTCATGCGCCGAACTCCTTGGTGGCTGGGGTGATGGGGGCGCCGGTGATGGTGCGCTTCTCGATCCGCTTTTCGATCGCTCCGACGACGACGACACGCTGCACGAAGATGCCCGGCGTGTGGATGTGCTCGGGGTCCAGCTCGCCGGGCTCGACGAGCTCCTCGACCTGGGCGATCGTGATCCGCCCGGCCATGGCGGCGAGCGGGTTGAAGTTCGCGGCGGCCGCGTGGAAGACGAGGTTGCCGTAGCGGTCGCCCTTCGCTGCGTGCACGAGGGCGAAGTCGGGGGTGACCGAGTGCTCCATCACGTAGTCGGCGCCGTCGAAGCTGCGCACCTCCTTGGGCTCGGACGCCTTCGCGACCGTGCCGTCCGTGTTGTAGCGCTGCGGCAGCCCGCCTTCGCTGACCTGGGTGCCGACGCCGGCCGGGGTGAAGAAGGCGGGGATTCCGGCGCCGCCGGCGCGCAGCTTCTCGGCGAGCGTGCCCTGGGGGGTCAGCTCGACCTCGAGCTCGCCGGAGAGGAACTGGCGTGCGAATTCCTTGTTCTCGCCCACGTAGGAGCTGATCGTGCGGCGGATGCGGTGGTCTTCGAGCAGCCGCCCGAGTCCCCAGCCGTCGACGCCGCAGTTGTTGCTGATCGTCTCGAGGTCGGTCGTGCCCTGCGCGTGCAGGGCCTCGATCAGGTTCTCGGGGATGCCGCACAGCCCGAAGCCGCCGACGGCGAGGGATGCCCCATCCGGAATGTCGGCGACGGCCTCCGCCGCACTCGCCACAACTTTGTCAATCATTTCGATCTCCCGTTCTGCATGCACTCACGATAGGGCCAGGTCGGCTTCTCCGTCACACCATCGGTGCGTCGTCGGGCTCGGCCATCGTGGCGATCGCTGCGATGGTGGCGACAATCTGGTCGAGCTTGACCAGGTCGCCTGGCTTGAAGGTGACGCTGACGACGCCGGCCGTTGCCGCGGTGAGCTTGTGTTCCATCTTCATGGCCTCGACCGTGAGGATGGTCTGGCCGATCTCGACCAGGTCGCCCGAGGCGGCGTGCACGGCGATGACGGTCCCGGGCATGGGCGAGCGCACGTCGGGGCTGGCCGCGCCCTCGACGCGGTCGCGGCCGGCGAGTTGCTCGGCCAGCTGCTCGGCGCGGGAGCGGCGGCGCAGGTCGACCGAGAACCCGTCGCTGCCGATCCACAGCCGCCGGCCGTCCCGGACCAGGTCGAGCACGCGGCTCACCCCGTCGAGCTCGATGCTGAAGGCGCCGGGGCGGCCGGCCACCTCGGCCAGGCTCGCCGGCGCGGGCTCGCCGGCGCCGACGGCGACGGATGCCGCATCCGGGCCACCCTCGACCCGCACGTCGACCGACTCGGTCGCGCTCACGGCCAGGTTGTACCGGGCCTGGCGGTGCGGGCCCATCCGCCAGCCGCTCGGGCGGGACCAGACCGGGTTCTCCCCCGACCAGGCCTGCGCGTGCAGGAACAGCGCCGCTGCGGCGTAGACGTGGTCGTCGGCCGCGCGGAAGCCGAGGCCCGGGAGCTTGCGCTCGATCAGGCCGGTGTCGAGGTGCCCGGCGCGGACGTCCTCATCCTGCACCAGGAGCCGGAGGTATTCGATGTTGGTGCGCACGCCGAGCACGACCGTGTCGGCGAGGGCGCGGTCGAGGCGGGACAGCGCCTCGGCGCGGGTGGGCGCCCAGGCGATGACCTTGGCGAGCATCGGGTCGTAGTCGGAGGAGATCGCCAGCCCCGGGGCGAGGGCGCTGTCGACGCGGATGCCTTCGCCGCACGCCTCCTCGAGCCGCAGCACCGTGCCGGTGGTCGGCAGGAAGCCGCGCTCGGGGTTCTCGGCGTAGACGCGGGCCTCGACCGCGTGCCCGGTGAGCACGACGTCCTGCTGGGCCAGCGGCAGGGTCTCCCCCGCCGCCACGCGCACCTGCCACTCGACGAGGTCGAGCCCGGTGACCATCTCGGTGACCGGGTGTTCCACCTGGAGCCGGGTGTTCATCTCCATGAAGAAGAACTCGTCGGGCGCGGCATCCGAGACCAGGAACTCGACGGTCCCGGCGCCGGTGTAGCCGACGCTGCGGGCGGCGGCGCAGGCGGCCTCGCCGATCCGGGCGCGGGTGTCCGCGTCGAGCAGGGGCGACGGGGCCTCTTCGATGACCTTCTGGTGGCGGCGCTGCAGGGAGCACTCGCGTTCGCCGAGGTGGATGACGTTGCCGTGGTTGTCCGCGAGCACCTGCACCTCGATGTGCCGGGGTGCGCTGACGAACCGTTCGATCAGCAGGGTGTCGTCGCCGAACGCGCTGGATGCGACGCGGCGGGCGGTCACGAGCGCGCCGGCGAGGTCGCCCGCTCGCTCGACGAGGTGCATGCCCTTGCCGCCGCCGCCGGCGGACGGCTTGATCAGCATCGGGTAGCCGACGCCCTCAGAGGCGGCGATGAGCTGCTCGTCGCTCTGGCCGGGCAGGGACACCCCGGGGACGACCGGCACACCGGACTCCGCCACGTGGTTCTTCGAGCGGATCTTGTCGCCCATCATGTTCAGCGCGTGCACGCTGGGCCCGATGAAGACGACGCCGGCGTCGGAGCAGGCCCGGGCGAAGGCCTGGTTTTCGGAGAGGAAGCCGTAGCCGGGGTGGATCGCCTGGGCGCCGGTGCGGGCGGCGGCACCCAGGATGGCCTCGATGCTGAGGTAGCTCAGCTGGGGCTTCGCGGGGCCGATCCGCACCGCGACATCCGCGAGCGAGACGTGCAGGGCACCGCGGTCGGCGTCGCTGTAGACGGCGACCGAGCGGATGCCGAGCTCCCGCAGCGTGCGGATGATGCGGCAGGCGATTTCGCCGCGGTTGGCGACGAGGACGGTGTGGAACATGGTCATGGTCTCTCTCACATCCGGAAGAGGCCGAAGGCGGTCTCGGGTAGCGGGGTGGCGGCGCAGACGTCGAGGGCCAGGCCGAGCACGGTCCTGGTGTCCAGCGGGTCGATCACGCCGTCGTCCCAGAGGCGGGCGGTCGAGTAGTAGGGGCTGCCCTGGTGCTCGTACTGTTCCTTGATCGGGGCTTTGAAGGCGGCCTCGTCCTCGGCCGACCATTCCTCGCCCCGGCCCTCGTACTGCTCCCGTTTCACGGTGGCGAGCACGGAGGAGGCCTGCGCGCCGCCCATCACGGAGATGCGGCTGGCCGGCCACATCCAGAGGAAGCGCGGCGAGTAGGCGCGCCCGCACATCGAGTAGTTGCCGGCGCCGAAGGATCCGCCGATGACGACGGTGAGCTTGGGCACGCGGGCGGTCGCCACGGCGGTGACCATCTTGGCGCCGTGCTTGGCGATTCCGCCGGCCTCGTAGTCCTTGCCGACCATGAATCCGGCCAGGTTCTGCAGGAAGACCAGCGGGATGCCGCGCTGGTCGCACAGCTCGATGAAGTGCGCGCCCTTCATCGCCGACTCGGCGAACAGCACGCCGTTGTTGGCGATGATGCCGATCGGGTGCCCGTGCAGGCGGGCGAAGCCGGTGATCAGCGTCGTGCCGTATTCCTTCTTGAACTCGTGGAACTCGCTGCCGTCGACGATGCGCGAGATGACCTCGTGCACGTCGTACTGGCCCTGCACGTCGGTGGGGACGGCGCCGTAGAGTTCGGTTTCGTCGGCGACGGGTTCGACCGTCGGGAGGATGTCCCAGGCCGGCTGGGCAGGCCGGGGCAGGGTGGACACGATGTCGCGCACGATCTGCAGGGCGTGCTGGTCGTTCTCGGCGAGGTGGTCGGTGACGCCGGAGGTGCGGGCGTGCAGGTCGCCGCCGCCGAGCTCCTCTGCGGTGACGATCTCACCGATCGCGGCCTTCACCAGCGGCGGGCCGCCGAGGAAGATCGTGCCCTGGCCCCGCACGATCACGGTCTCGTCGCTCATCGCCGGCACGTAGGCGCCGCCGGCGGTGCAGGACCCCATGACCGAGGCGATCTGCGGGATCTTCGCCGCGGACATCCGGGCCTGGTTGTAGAAGATCCGGCCGAAGTGCTCCTTGTCGGGGAAGACGTCGTCCTGCATCGGCAGGAACGCTCCGCCCGAGTCGACCAGGTAGACGCACGGGAGGCGGTTCTCGAAGGCGATCTCCTGCGCGCGGAGGTGCTTCTTGACCGTCATCGGGTAGTAGGTGCCGCCCTTGACGGTGGCGTCGTTGGAGATGACGAGAACCTGGCGGCCGTGGACGAGCCCGATGCCGGCGATGATGCCGGCGCCCGGGCAGGCGTCGTGGTACATGCCGTTGGCCGCGAGCGGGGCGATTTCGAGGAAGGGACTGCCTTCGTCGAGCAGCGCGTCGATGCGTTCGCGCGGGAGGAGTTTGCCGCGACCGATGTGGCGCTGCCGGGATTTCTCCGGGCCGCCGAGGGCCGCGAGCGCGAGGCGCTGCTGCAGGTCTGCGACGAGGGCGCGTTGGGCGGCGTCGTTCTCCGTGAAGGTCGGGCTGCTGGAGTCGATCCGACTCTCGAGTGTCTCCATTGACGTCTTCCCGTTGCTGCGTGCATCAAGTACAGTTAATGATCACTAACCGAAATTCAGGCTAGCCGGTCGTCGCCGAGATGTCCAGACGGGAAGCTCAATGGTCGACACGAGAGCCGCCGCGCCGGCCCCCCGGCCCGCGCCGGCCCCCCGGCCCGCGCCGGCCGCCGCGCCAACGCCCCGCAGCCTGGCCAAGGCCGACCGGCGCGCGGCGCTGCTGGCGGCCGCCGCGTCGCTTTTCGCCCGCTCGGGCTTCAACGGCGCCTCGATCGAAGACCTCGGCACGGCCGCCGGGGTCAGCGGGCCGGCCGTCTACCGCCATTTCAGCGGCAAGCAGGCGGTGCTCGCCGCGCTGCTGGTCGGCGCCAGCGAGGACCTCGTCGCCGGGGGCCGCGCCGTCGCCGGCGCGCATCCGGATGCCGCGGCCGCGCTGGCCGCGCTGGTGCGCTTCCACGTGGACTTCGCCCTGTCCAACCCCGACGTCATCCGGGTGCAGGACCGCGACCTCGACAGCCTCGCCGAGGCGGACCGGCACCGGGTGCGCGCCCTGCAGCGGGCCTACGTGGAGCTGTGGGTGCAGGTGCTCGGCCGCGTGCATCCGGGCGTGGACACGGCGCTGCTTCGCATCCGTGCCCATGCGACGTTCGGCCTGATCAACTCGACCCCGCACAGCGCCGCCGCCGGCGCCAGTCCGGCAACCGTGCGCGCCCTCCTCGAGCAGATGGCCCTCACCGCCCTGACCCCCGCCTGATACCCACCCGCCGACCCATCCGCCGACCAACCCCTCCGCCGAACTGTGAGTGTGGCACCTTCGTTGCCGCCGGGAAGGTGCCAAACTCACAGTTCGGCGGAGGGGGCGGGGGCGGGGTAGGTAGTGGGGGCGAAATCGGGGATGTCGGCTCGGAGCCAGGCGATCAGGCGGGTGAGGGAGCCGGCGACGATGGGGCGGGCGCCCGAGGCCACGACCTGGCCGAAGGGGCCGTACATGCGGTCGTAGGCCAGCGTGTCCAGCCGGTCCCGGATGATCCGCACCGCCTGCTCGGGCGGCGGGATCAGGTTCGGGTAGGAGCGCATCGCGCTGACGGTCAGATTGTCCGGGCCGATGAAGATCGTGTCGCCGGTCAGGAGCACACCGCGACCCTCGGCGCCGTCCCGCCACAGCAGCACGCAACTGCCCGGGAAGTGCCCGCCGCACTGCACGAGGGTGACGCCCGGCCGCGGGCTCTCGCGGCCGCCCCAGAGCCGGATCACCGGGTCGGGCCGGCGGCTCCAGGCCGCGTCGTCCGAAGCGACGTAGACCGGGGCGTCGCCGAAGGCGTGGCTCCAGCTGATGGCCGCCCCCATCAGGTGCGGATGGCTCCCGGCCACCGCCGCCACTCCACCGAGGTCCCGCACGGCGTCGACGGCGGCCGCGGAGATCAATCCCGGCGGTTCCCAGAGCAGGTTCCCGGCGGGCGTGGTGACGAGGAATGCCTGCTGGCCGATCCCGACCCGAGGCGCCACCGTGATCCGGTGAAGCCCGGCCTCGACCGGGGCGACGCTCGCAGTGGTGCCCGCCCGTTCGAGCCGCTCCGAGGTGGTCCAGCTCTGGCCGGCGGGCGGCACGAATTGCCGTTCGTCGGTGCAGATCACGCACACCGGCGGCGGTTCGGCCGTCTCCGGATGCTCCAGCCCGCAGGCCTCGCAGATCCAGACCGGCACCATACGCCGCCGCTCAGTTCGCCGCCGTGCAGACGCAGAGCTCGTTGCCCTCCTCGTCGGCCAGCACCCACCAGTCCGGGGCGTGCTCGTCGGTGAGGAGGATCCCACCCACGTCGACGATTTCCTGCACCCTGGATTCGGCATCCGCGGTGGGCACGTACACGTCGATGTGGATGCGGTTGCGGTCGGTGCGGGCGATCTCCATGTGCTGGAACCAGACCCGCGGCCCGTTCCCGTGCGGGTCGACCAGCTCGAGCTCCCCCTCGGCGACGACTTCCTTGTAGCCGAGGCCGACCATCCAGAACGGGCGGATGACGTCGGCGTCGGTGCAATCGATGGCGATGTCGTAGCGGGCCGGGGCCGCGTGCGCGTTTCTCGCGCCGAGTTCGTCGGCGAGTTCCTGGATCCGGCGGGCCAGCTTCACGTCCCGCGCGGTGACCCCGCCGGCGTCATGCGAATGCAGGCGGAAGGTGACCGTCCCGTAGCCGAGCCTGACCTCCGGGTGGTGGTTCATCGCCTCGGCATCCTCGCCGACCCGGTCGACCAGGCGAAGCGCGGATGCGAAATCCGCGGTCTTGTAGCTGCCGTGCAGGCTGCCGTCGAGGTGGACGAACGCGCTGCCGGCGATGGCGACTTCGGTGTCGGCGGGAGCGAGGATGCCGTGGGTGCGGGTGTGGCTCATGCCCATACTCTCCCCCGCCTCCGGAGACCGGTCAAGGGCATCCGGCCGCGCCCGGCTCTAGCCGAAAAGGGACGGGCGGTGGAACACTGGGGCGTGGCCACTTCCGGAGCAACCATCCTGTGCGACCTCGACGGCACGATCTATTCCTCGGGCGTGACCGTCGCCGGGGCGGGCGAGGCGATCCGGGAGCTCAGGGAGCTGGGCTGCGTCATCCGTTTCCTCACCAACACCGATTCCAGGCCCGAGGAGCTGATCGTCTCCGACCTGCACGCCCGCGGGATCGACGTGCGCCCCGGCGAGCTCTTCACCCCGGTCACCGCTGCCCGCCGCTACCTCGCCGCCGCGGGGCCGGTGAACGTGCTGCCGGTCGTCTCCAGCGTGCTGCTTGAGTCCTTCGCTCCGTACGTCGGGCGGGACTCCGACCCGATCACCCATGTGATCGCGGGCGACGCGCGCGACACGCTCAGCTACCCCCTGCTCGATGCGGCGTTCCGCGCGCTCCGGGCCGGCGCGCAGCTCATCGCCCTGCAGCGCGGCCGCTACTTCAAGCGGGCCAACGGCGACCACATCGACACCGGCGCGATCGTGGCCGCCCTCGAGTACTCCAGCGGGTCGCCCGCCGTGCTGCTCGGCAAGCCGTCCCAGGATTTCCTGCGGCTCGCCGCGGAGTCCGCCGGCGCCGAACCGCACGAGGTGTGGATAGCGGGCGACGATGCGACCACCGACATCGCGATGGGCAACGCGGCCGGGGCGACGACCGTGCAGGTGCGCACGGGCAAGTACCCGGATCAGGCCGTCGAGCGGGCCACGATCCGGGCCGTGCACGAAATCGACTCGATCGCGTCGCTCCCGGCGCTGGTGGCAGCATCCGGGTTTCGCGCATAATTCCTCCGGAATGTCCGCGCCGCGCCGCGACACCCCGAAATTCCGGGGCAGTTACGGCGACGGCCGCCGATCTGGAGGAGTTATGAACGCGGCGTGCGCCGCAGAAGCACCACCCGCGATGCGCGGACGGGTGGAGCGGGTTACACCATCGTGAGGACCATGCCGGGCTCGGCCAGGATGGCCCCGATGTCGGCGAGGAACCTCGACCCCTGCTCCCCGTCGACGAGGCGGTGGTCGAAGGACAGGCTCAGCGTCATGACCTGGCGCAGCGCGATCTCGCCCTTGTATTCCCACGGCGTGCGGCGGATCGCGCCCATCGCGAGGATGGCCGCCTCCCCCGGGTTCAGGATCGGCGTGCCGGCGTCGATCCCGAAGACGCCGATGTTGGTGATCGTGATCGTGCCGCCGCTGAGCGCAGCCGGGCTGGTCGTTCCCGCCCTGGCCGCGTCGGTGAGCGCGGCGAGAGCGGCGGAGAGGCCGGTCAGGCCGAGCGCGTCGGCGTCCGTGATGTTCGGCACGAGCAGCCCGCGCGGTGTTGCCGCGGCGATGCCGAGGTTCACGTAGTGGTACTGCACGATCTCGCCGGCCTCGTCGTCCCAGCGGGTGTTCACCGAGGGGTGCCGTGATGCCGCGATGCAGAGCGCCTTCGCGACGACGGTGAGGATGTTGATCCGCTGGTCGGCGAAGGCCCGGTTGCGTTTGAGCGAGTCGAGCAGCTCCATCGTCGGGGTGACGTCGACCGTGAGGAACTCCGTGACGTGGGGCGCCGTGAACGCGCTCCGCACCATGGCGGCAGCGGTGTGCTTGCGCACGCTCTTGATCGGCGTGCGGCTCTCCCGGGCGCCGGGAACGGATGCCGCGGCGCCGATCGTCGGAACGGTCGCGTCGGCGCCCGGGCCGGTCAGGGCCCCCGCCCGCACGTCGTCCCTGGTGATCAGGCCGTCGGGGCCGGTGCCGGTCAGACGGGCGAGGTCGATGCCCAGGTCGCGGGCGAGGGCTCGCACCGGCGGGGTGGAGCGGGGGCGTTCGGCGCCGACGGCGACGACGCCTGCAGGAACGGAGGCGGGAACGGAGCCGGGAACGGAGGCCCGAACGGAGGCGGCCGCGGGTACGACGATGGCGGCCGCGGGCGCCGGCGCGGCACCGCGGCGCGCGCGCCGCTGTGGGCGTCCGCCGCGTTCGACCGACGCGCCGTAGCCGACGAGCACGGCCTCACGCTCCTGCGCCGGCTCGGCCGGGGCGGCGACACCGGCAGCGACATCCGTCCCGGCAGTCGGCGCGGCAGCGGCCGGCTCGGCGCCTTCAACGTCGAACGACACGATCGCCTCGCCGACCTGCACGACGACACCGGTCGGCTGGTGCAGCGTGGAAACGGTGCCCGCGAACGGAGACGGGAGCTCGACCACGGCCTTGGCCGTCTCCACGTCGGCGATGTGCTGGTTGAGGGTGACCGTGTCGCCAGGGGCGATGTGCCAGGCCACGATCTCCGACTCTGTGAGTCCTTCACCGAGGTCGGGCAGCTTGAAAACCTTGATCACGTTCAGCGTCCCATCACGCGGTCGACGCCGGCGAGCATGCGGTCGAGGTCTGGCAGGTGGTGGCTCTCGAGCTTCGCGGGCGGGTACGGAATGTCCCAGCCGGTGACGCGCACCGGGGCGGCCTCGAGATAGTTGAAGCAGCGTTCGGTGATGCTGGCGATGATCTCGCCGCCGATGCCGCCGGAGCGGACCGCCTCGTGGGTGACGACGAGCCGGCCGGTCTTGCGAACGGATGCCTCCACCGTCGCGTAGTCGACCGGCGCGAGCGAGCGGAGGTCGATGACCTCGACCGAGACGCCTTCGTCGGCGGCTGCGAGGGCGGCCTCCCGGGCGGTGGGCACCAGCGGGCCGTAGGTCACGAGCGTGACATCCGTGCCCGGCGCGACAATGACCGCCTTCTCCATCGATTCGCCGAGCACCGGGGAAACCTCACCCTTGACGTGGTACCGGCGCTTGGGCTCGAAGTAGAGCACCGGGTCGTCCAGTGAGATGGCCTGGCGGAGCATGCTGTAGGAATCCTGGGGGTTGGACACGGAGATCACGCGGAGCCCGGAGGTGTGGGTGAAGTAGGCCTCGGGCGACTCGGAGTGGTGCTCGGCGGCGCCGATGCCCCCGCCGAACGGCACCCGGATCGTGATCGGCATCTTCACCGCTCCCTGGGTGCGGTAGTGCAGCTTGGCGACCTGGCTGACGATCTGGTCGAAGCCCGGGTAGATGAAGCCGTCGAACTGGATTTCGCAGACCGGACGGTAGCCGCGGTAGGCGAGGCCGACGGCGGTGCCGATGATGGCGGATTCGGCCAGCGGGGTGTCGATCACGCGATTCGCGCCGAACTCGGCGAGCAGCCCGTCGGTGACCCGGAAAACGCCGCCGAGAGCGCCGATGTCCTCACCGAGCAGCACCACCTTGGGGTCGTCCAGCATCGACTGGCGGAGCGCCGCGGTGATGGATTTTGCCAGCGTCAGGGTCGTCGGCGTTGCCAGGGCGGTCGTCGTCTTCACGGCGCTCGTGGTCATTAAGTCCTGAGTCTTCAGCGTTGTCATGCTCATGAGCTGCTCCCGTCCGCGGCGTCGAAGCTCGCGAGGTAGTCGGCGTATTCGGCGCGCTGGCCGTCCAGCGTGGCGTTCGGCGTCGAGTAGACGTGGTCGAAGACCGTGAGCGGCGCGGGGTCGGGCATCCCGATGCAGCCGGCGCGGAGTTCCGCGGCGACGGCATCCGCCTTCGCCTGCGTCTTCGCCTCCAGCTCGGGCGTGAAGAGGCCCATCGAGTCGAGCAGGCGCTGCAGGCGCAGGATCGGGTCCTTCGCCTTCCACGCCTCGAGCTCGGCGGTCTCGCGGTACTTGGTGGGGTCATCCGCGGTGGTGTGCGGGCCCATCCGGTAGGTGACGGCCTCGATGAAGGTCGGTCCCCCGCCGTTGCGTGCCCGGTCGAGGGCGATGCGGGTCGCTGCCATCACCGCGAGCACGTCGTTGCCGTCGACCCGGATGCTGGGGATGCCGAACCCGGGAGCGCGGTCGGCGATGTTGCGGTGGGCCTGCAGGGCGACCGGCTCGGAGATGGCCCACTGGTTGTTCTGGCAGAAGAAGATCACCGGAACCTGGAAGCTGGCGGCGAAGACCATGGCCTCGTTGACGTCGCCCTCGCTCGTGGCGCCGTCGCCGAAGTAGGTGATCGCGGCGGAGTCGGAGCCGTCGAACTTGGCGCCCATCGCCCAGCCGGTGGCGTGGAGCGTCTGCGCGCCGATGATGATCGCCGGCGTCGCCATGCCGATCTCGAACGGGTTCCAGCCTGACTGCGCGGAGCCGCGCCACACCCGGAGGATGTCGGTGTAGTCGACGCCGCGGCAGTACGCGACCGCGTTCTCGCGGTAGCTCGAGAAGACGAAGTCGTCGCTGCGGAGTGAGCGGGCCGAGCCGATCTGCGCGGCTTCCTGGCCGAGGAGCGGCGGCCACAGGCCGAGCTCGCCCTGGCGCTGGAGCGCGGTGGCTTCGGTGTCGATGCGGCGAACGACGATCATGTCTTCGTACATCGCCGCCAGTTGTTCGCCGGTGACGTCGGCGACCCACGGGTCGTAGTCGACCATGGCCGACCGGACACCGTCGGGAGTGAGTAATTGCACGAAATCTGCGGGGAAATCAACCAAAGTACCGCTCCTAGCGTCCTTGCTAAAGTTGACCTGAGCCTAGAGTCATGCGGCACAAAGCACAACTCCATTCGAATCCATTGTGCATACTGCCCTATCCAGCGCGCGAGCCGCGTGCTAACGTCTTGCACTATGCACAGCCTGGACAAAACCGACACGCAGCTTCTTGCCGCTCTCTGCGACGACCCGAACAGCACCTTCGTGGCTCTCGCGCAGAAGCTGGGCCTTTCCCGCAATACCGTGCAGGCGAGGATGGCCAGGCTCGAGGACTCCAACGCGTTCCTGAGCTTCGACCGTCGCATCAATCCGGTGGTCCTCGGCTTCCAGCTGACGGCGTTCATCACCGTGCATGTGCAACAGAAAAGGCTGTCCCAGATCGTGGTCGACCTCGCCCTGATCCCGGAGATCGTGCAGGCCCACGGCATGAGCGGGCCGGCCGACCTCCTCGTGCGGGTGGTCTGCCGGGACGCCGACGACCTGTTCCGCATCGACGGCACGATTCTCGCCTGCGACGGCGTCGAGCGCACCGAGACGTCGCTCGCCATGGGCGAACTGATCCCGTACCGGATCACACCGATTCTCGAGGACAACGGCGCCTGAGCCGCGCACCCCTCAGCCGGCGGTGCGTGGCTTCCGGGCCGGCGGAATGAGCGTGCGGGCGTAGCGAATCGCGTCGGGGGTGCCGGCGAAGACCCGCCCCAGCTCACGCAGGTGCGGCGCGACGCCGAGTCGCCTGAGCACCGCCCGGTGCTCGTCGGTGACGCCGGAGACGAGCACCACGATACCCTTGGCCTCCAGGCGCGTGATCACGTCATCGAGCATCAGGCCTCCGGTCGCGTCGAGGGTGGTGACCCGGCTCATCCGGAGGATCACCACAGACACGGCGCTCACCTCTGTGAGCTCGAGCAGGAAGCGGTGCGCCGCGCCGAAGAACAGCGGTCCGTCGAACCGGTAGGCGACGATGTGCTCGGCGAGAAGTTCGCGTTCCTCTGCGCTGTGGTCCGCGGTGTCCAGCGGCACCCGCTCGACCCGGGCGCTGCGGGCAACCTCCCGCAGGGCGAGCAGCGCCGCCGCCGCGAGCCCCACCACGACCGCGGTGACCAGGTCGATGGCGACGGTGACACCGAATGTGACCACGAGCACGACGGCGTCACCGCGGGTGGCCCTCATGATGGCGCGGATCGCGCCGAGCTGCACCATCTGGATGGTCGTGGCCAGCAGCACACCGGCCAGGGCGGCCAGCGGCACGTAGCCCACGAGCGACCCCGCGACCAGCACGACCACGAGCAGCACGACCGAGTGCGAGATCGCGGCGAGCCGAGACCGGGCGCCGCTGCGCACGTTGACGGCCGTTCGGGCGATGGCGGCCGTGGCCGGCACTCCGCCGAAGAACGGCACGACGAGGTTGGCGATCCCCTGCCCGAACAGCTCGCGGTCGGGGTTGTGCCGCTCCCCCACGCTCATCCCGTCGGCTACGGTTGCGCTCAGCAGGCTCTCCAGGGCCGCCAGGGCTGCGATCGCCAGCGCCGAGGGCAGCAGAACGGCGAGCATGGCCGGGTCGAAGAAGTCGGCGGCCGGTGCGGTCAGTGCGCTCGGCAGCGCGCCGATGACCGGGAGGTCGGACCGGCCGTAGGCAGCGATCACCGTCACGATCACCACGGCGAGCAGCGAAAGCGGAAGCGACGGGCGCCACCGGGCGCCGGCCAGGATGACCCCGGCCACGCCGAGGGTGATGAGCGGGGCGACCGGGTCCGGCGCCTGCAGGAAGCGTACGACCGCGTCCCAGGCGAGGGCCCAGACCTTCTCCTCGTCTCCCGGTTCCACGCCCAGCATGTTGGGCACCTGCTGCAGCGCGATGACCACAGCGATGCCGGCGGTGAAGCCCTCCACCAGAGAGGCGGGCAGGTAGCGCACGTATCGGCCGATGCCGCTGAGGGCCAGGACGAGCAGGATGACGCCGGCCATGAGCGTCACCTCGAGCACGCCGGACACCCCGAACTGGTGCACCACGGGCACGAGCACGACCGTCATCGCCCCGGTCGGACCGGAGACCTGGATGTTGCTGCCGCCGAACACCGCGGCGAGGATGCCGGCGATGACCGCCGTCGTGAGGCCCGCCGTCGCCCCCAGCCCGGAAGCGACCCCGAAGGCCAGGGCGAGGGGCAGGGCGACGATGGCGACGGTGAGCCCGGCGAGCAGGTCGCGCCCGGGCGAGCGGCGCATCAGGGTGAAGTCGGCGCGCTGCGGCAGGAGCCCCCGCGCGAAGGCCAGTCCGTGCAGCGCCTTCGTCTTCATCGTGCGTCCTTTTCCATCGTGCGCAGCAGGGCGTGCGAGTCCTGCAGGTTGGCGACGAGCATCCGCTTGGCAACCTCGAGCAGGTCGATCATGCCCCGGTCGCGCAGCGCGTAAAAGATGGTGTTGCCCTCTCGCCGGGTCGTCACGACACCCGCGCGGCGCAGCACGCCGAGCTGCTGCGACAGGCTCGACAGCTCGGAGCCAAGCGCATCGGCCAGGCTGCCGACGGAGCGTTCGCCGCCGACGAGCTGCTCGAGCACCTGGACTCGCAACGGGTGGCCCAGGGCCTTGAAGAGCTCGGCCTTCAGCTGAGCAACGGGAAGTTCGGTGGAGAGCACCATCTGACTATATCGCTAAGTTACATGTTCTTCACATAGATTCGCCCGGGTGCCCGGGTCCGGGAAGCGCAAGGGAGCGCTCGCAGCCTCGCGGCCACGAGCGCTCCCGACGCCGTCGCCCACGAGTGCCCGGTAGTAGCCGAAGGTGTTGCCCAGCGCGTTCGGGTGGAAGTTGCTCGGCGCCAGCAGGTTCGCCGGGTTGAACGCGATGTAGGGCACGGCAGACCCAATGCCGTGGCCGGCGAATTCCTGGGTCGCGTCGATGTAGCGGATCCGGTCGACGCCGGCCGGTTCGGGAATGGCGGTGACGGCCAGATTGATCGCGCTGTTCAGGCCCGCGGTGCCCTGGTTGACCAGGTCACCCAGGGGCGACACTCCCGGCTGGAACAACAGCGGATAGTTCAGCACGGCGACGCGGGCATTCGGCAGGGTCGCCGCGATGTAGCCGTAGGTCTGCGCGAGGCCGGTCACGAAGGCCGGGCTGGACAGGGTGGCCACGCTCGTCTGCACGGCCAGGCCGCAGGGCACACTCGCCGGGTCCGGGGCGCAGGCCTGCAGGATCGCGGTGGATCCGGCATCGATGCCGCCGACCGTGATCGTGACCAGCGTCGTCATGCGCGCCCCGGAGCAGGCCTTGTTCGCGCTCAGGCGGTACGGGCTGAGCAGGGAGCTGATCACCGGGTAGCTCTTGTACCGGCTGCGCTGGCAGGTCGCGTCGGAGTACGGCGGGGCACCCTGGCCGGAGGTGAACGAGTCGCCGAGGGCGACATAGCCGAGCGGCGCGGAGAGCGCGAGGCCGGCCCGGGTCGCATTCGAGCTCGCGACGGGCCCGGTGGGGGCGGACAGCGACGGGGCGGCGGTGGCCGGGGCTGCAACGACGCCGACGACCAGGGCGACGCTCAGAAGGGAGAGGGCGCCGAGGCGCGACAGGGAACGCGTGCGATTCTGAGAATATGTCATGCTGCAGGTTATTGCCCGTCCGGCGGCGCCGACTAGTAGTACTTAGTTAGGTTGGGGCTCGTTGTCGGCAGTGGGGACAGTATCCGAGATAGACGGCGAGGACTCGTTGGAGTTCTCTGAGGATGCCGTAGAGGCTCAGCC